>PXDC01000135.1 GCA_003565135.1 Verrucomicrobiota bacterium | reverse complement strand
CACCGATGCGGAAGCAATGAAGGACCTGGCCCGCCGGGCGCGAAGCAGCGACGGCAAACCCTACGACGTCATCCGGCAGGACTCCCGCGCCCACATCGTGCGCGACCGGTCCACCGGGTTGACCGGGGCCGTCCTCTTCGAGGCCGGGGATGTCGACGGCACCGCACCGGTTGCGGCCAGCGATGCCCCTGTCCTGCTCATGTTCGGCCGGGACGGCGACAACCTGCACCTGACCGTAACCGATCCGGACCTGCACCTCGAGGACAACGCCAGCCGGCCAAACACCGTCAACATCACCCTTGAGGGAGCCTGGGACCTGGTTTCACAACCCGAAAACGTAACCGTCGACTCGCGCAACCGCAACCGCACCGTCCTCGCATTCGAGTGCCGGCACGGCTTCAGCACCGACATCGAACTCGCTCCGATCCGGCGGTAGGCCGGTTCCGGATTGTCGCGAGGGAGGGAAATCAACCCGCCGCCGGCTCAGAACATGCCCCGCACGCCGACCTCGATGATGTGGATACGGGAGCCGTCGACGCGCGTATCCCCCCAGGACGCGCTCTGGGTCCCGAAAAACCGGTACCCCGCCCGGATGGTTGCGTTGCGCGCCATCTCGTACTCGATCCCGGCCATCACCTGGTAGGCAAAAACCGTGTCGCTGTCGTCGTACCGGGTCTCTCCGCCCGAACGGATCCGCTCCGCGGACATGCGCGAGGCTCCGAAACCGCCGCCGATGTAGGGCCGCGCGAGCTGGGCGGTGTGGAGGTCGTAAAACGCGTTCAACATCATCCCCAGATTCTGCACGTTGCCGCTGGCGCTTTCCCGGCCGGTCAGGGTGTCGTTGTACCGCCGGACATCGGAGGTGCGGTAAACAAACTCGCCCTCCAGGCGGATGGGGTCGAAATTGTACCCGGCGGCAAAAGCTCCCCCCAGGTCGTCGTCGAGTTCGATCTTGTTGCCGTCGTCATCTTTCAGATCGCGCGGAAACCCGAAACCGAAACTGCCGCCGACATAAAAGTCGGCCCGCAACGCGGGCGCCGCGACCAGGAGAACGAGCAGGAGGAAGGTGACAAGAGCGGGGAGTCGATGATTCATAGGATGACAGCCAGAAGATTAAAGCCCCTCAAATTAGTCTCCGTCCGGCGAATGTCGAGCACTTTGCCCGGCGAACGACACGTCAACCGGTGAATACCCGGCTGAGCAGCAATGCCAGGATCACCAGAATGACCAGGATCATCCCCACCGGCCCGAGCGCCCCCCTTTTCTTTTTGCCCATAGAAATTCCGCTATCAACGCCGGCGGCCCATCACCGTCCCCACAAAAACCCCGACCAGGAAGGTCCCAAGAATAAGCACCAGGGTCGGCACTGAGCCGCTGAGAAAAAGAAAGTTAATGCGGGTGTTGCCGCTGTTCTGGAAAACCAGGACCAGCACGGCTGCCGCGAGCAAGCCGGCGGTGAAGTATTTGACCTTCCTCCGTGACAAAGCCATGCCAGCAAGGGAGCCGAGGAGGCCGCCGCCTGGCAAGGAAAAAGCCGTGGGCGCCGGACGTTTTTTTCGCCTTGATGGTTGACCTGCCCGGGTGGTTTCGTTTTAAATACCCGCTTTCCCGTTGGAATTGGGGCCGTAGCTCAGTTGGAAGAGCGCTACAATGGCATTGTAGAGGTCGTCGGTTCGATCCCGATCGGCTCCACCCCAACCCGGCGGAGCCGGTGCGCTGCATGGCGGACACCTTTCGGGATATTTTGTGTGTCTCGCGCAGGATTTTACGAATAAGGGACTTAATAACAATAGTTTACTTATACCCCGATATCTGGGCATCCAAACTGCCGGCAGTAAATCGACACCAACCGACCCGAAAAGCGGTGCCTCCAGTCCTGCATCCCAAAATGGCTCCCGGCTGTCGGTACCCGGTTCGGCGGCACCCCCTTCGGAATCTCAGCGACCGCAGAATTCTCGCATGAATCCCGAAATCGTTTCAGTCGAGATTGGTGGATTCCCGAATGCCGAACGATCCGTAACGGAAAATCGCCGAGAATGGCCGGCTCGAAAAATACCTGTGCTTTTCAAGCTTGAGTTCTTGATGGTGAAGATCTTGAATGAAAATCATTCGCCGGGCCCCACCTCGGAGAATAATTGCTGAAATTATTGTTTAGGAGAGACTTAACCACTTTCCCCATGTAGAAGTGACGGGGCGAAGCTTTGGCGGGTTATCTTCGGAGGCGCGATTATGCGACCAGGTTCAGCGGGGAGGGAAGCGTCTTCCCCGGTTTTTTGAGGACATGCAGGTAGCGCTGGGTGGTTTCGAGGCTGGTGTGTCCGAGCAGGTCCTGAACGGTGCGAATGTCGACGCCGGCTTCGAGCAGGTGGGTGGCGAAGGAATGACGCAGGACATGGGAGGTGACCCTTTTCGTGATCCTGACTTGCTCGGAAACTCTGCTCACTGTCTTTTGGTACGGTCGGGGCAACTGGTGATGACGGCGTATGATTCCGGAACGTGGGTCGCGGGAGGTCCTGCGGGCCGGCCAAACCCAAAACCAGACAAACTTCTCGCCCGCTCTACCGAGTTTACGCGCCAATGCCGAGGGCATTTCCACTCCCGGCAGTTTCTTCTCCCTGTCGCGCTCGTGGATGCTGCGTGCAAACTCAACCTGAGCACGCAGTGCCGGCGCCAGTGATTCGGGCAGGCCGACGATCCGGTCCTTTTCGCCTTTTGCCTTGCGCACGGTGATCTGTCCGCGGTCGAAGTCGAGATCCTTGATCCGTAAACGGCAGAGCTCCTTAACCCTCATTCCCGTGCCGTACTGCAACTTTGCCATCAGCCGATACCGCTCCGGAAAAGCCGCCAGCAGCCGGTCGGTTTCGTCACGGGAAAGCACGACGGGAAGGTTCTTGGCGACCTTTGCCCGCTTGTAGTCGGAGAAATCGCCCAGCTCCTTGCCCATGACCTCGCGCAGAAGAAACACAATAGCGTTGAGGGCTCCCCGTTGGGTCGAAGCAGTGATCTCGCCCTCCACAGCCAATTTATCCAGAAATCCACGGACGTGTTCATCGCCCAGGGATTCGGGGGCGCAATGGCGATGAAAATCCAGGAACCGTTCGACCCAGTTCATATAACTGTTTTCGGTGTCCAACGCATGGTGGCGTATCCGGATAACCCTTCTTGTTTCCACCATCCATTCGGCGGCACTCTTGAGGTCCGTCTCATTCCCCGAAGCCGTGGGTGGAGCCGGTTCACCGATTTTTTGTTCCGGTGCCGTTTGAACCTGCCTCGGTTGCCGGCTCCCGGCGTTCATCGCGGGTTTGCGGGGCTTCCGGATCGGTGCGTTGACAAAGAACCAGCGGATGCCCTCCTTCCACCGTTCGACCATCCATGCCTCGGGCCGGCGCTCCTCAACCGCGGTATCAATGAATCTCCGGGCGCTTTCCACAGTCGCCGGCTCACGGGAAGCCTTGAGAAAGGATAGGTACCAGCGGATGGCGATCTGGTGGGATTTTATTTTCGCCGGGTGGAGACCGGAGGAAGCCAAGGCATTAGACCAGTTGGGGAAGATGATGATTTTCATGCTCGCGAATGCAAAAAGGCCTCAGCGGAAGGTGTCAAGCGATAAAGTGAACATTTGTCTACGCAAAAGATTCTCGCGTCCAACTCCTATTGAGAAACATTCTCAATAACGGCTGGCCCCCTTTCCGCCGAGTGAACTTTTTTTCAATGCTTGACGGCATAGAGATCTTTTATAAAATAAACCGTTAAGGTTCCGCGCTTAAGGCGAAAACCGTTTACTCCGAATGACTTTTCAGATCCACTCTCTCCCAAAACCCAAACCGGGTCGGGCGAAAAATCAGCGTCGTTTTTGACCCTGAAAAAATACT
>PXDC01000185.1 GCA_003565135.1 Verrucomicrobiota bacterium | reverse complement strand
GCCCCTTGATATGAGGCCCCCCCCCCGGAAGCCCGGCCTCCCGCGCGATTTCAATGACCTCGTCCACCGAAGCCACCACCCCCACGGTGTAGTCGGCCTCGTCGCGGATATGACTCTGGTAGGCGCCGCCGTAACGCGACGCCACCCGGGCCAGTTCGATGAGCTCCGAAGTCGGCGCATAACTCCCGGGAACGTAGAATAGACCGGACGACAACCCGAAGGCACCCGCCTTCATCCCGCTTTCGACCCGTTCCCGCATCGCTTCCAGTTCCTCTTCCGTCGCATGGCGATCCTCGGTTCCCATGACCCGGCGGCGGATGGAACCGTGGGGCACAAACTGGCCCACGTTGACCCCAAGGCCGTGTTCCAGAAACGACTCCTGCTGCGCCGCCAGGTCAACGGCACCGCTGCCGTCGGGATTGACCAGAACGCTGGTCACGCCCTGGGCCAGGAGGGCATGGGCCGCACTCAACCCTTCGCGGGCCAGGCCTCCGGCGGCGTGGGAATGCGTGTCGATAAAGCCCGGAGCCAGGTATAGACCCCGCGCGTCAACCACCCGGTCGGCCTCGGCCCCTTCCAGATCACCCACCGCCGCAATCCGGTCGCCGGAAACCGCCACATCCGTCCGGATCCACGGCGTTCCCGATCCATCGAAGACCTTCCCTCCGCGAAAAATAACAT
This sequence comes from Verrucomicrobiota bacterium, assembly GCA_003565135.1. GTDB lineage: Bacteria > Verrucomicrobiota > Verrucomicrobiia > Opitutales > T3Sed10-336 > PXDC01. The sequence continues at coordinate 3,198 of PXDC01000185.1, read as the reverse complement.
CAAACGGTTCACGGGCGGTCGCCGGCAACCCGACCGCCGCGATCCAGAAAAGAAACAAGAGGCAGTGTATCGATTTCATAATTCGTATCTCCGCGGGCACACGGGAAACGTCCCCGGTTTTTTTCGGGGGCCATTAGATACCGGGACCCGCACCGGTGTCGACCTCCAAAAATCCGGCGGCCGGGTACCCGGAATTTCTTTCTCGTACCCGGCGGGAACGTGTGTTTCTGTTTTCCCCGATGGGGCATAAACCGCAGACGTCCGGCCGGCCAGGCGGACTCGGAACCGGCGCCGGCATTCCGGCGGTCACGATCCTCCTGTTCCTGCTTTTCGCGGGCGGCGGATGCCAAACCACGTCGGACCCGTCGGACGCCATGCCCGACCGCGAGGAGAGCGCGCTGTTCACGACCGAGCTGGGAGCGTTCATGATCCTGCAGCACCCGGGAGGCGAACGACCGGAAATCCGTTACCGCCTGCGGCTCTCGGTCAACCGGGAAATTCCCCAGCGGCTGATGATGCAGGTGACCTTCGAAAACCCGGAAAACCCCGATTTTCCTATCCGTCAACGGCAGGAGATCGAGCCCGGAAGCCGCACCGTCGAAATCGAATCCCGTCCCATCTGGGGCTTGCGCCGCGACGAGATCTACGAAGTGACGGTGGAAACCTTTGACGTCACCGGCAACCGCATCGGCCTTCACCGCCAGGGGATCCTCTCCACCATCGACACGCGTTACCCGGACCTGGGCCGCGGTCGCGACCGCGGTCGCTAGAAACGGCGGCCTGCCTTCGAGGGCTCGCGCCCTCAATCGATCACGCGGTATTTTCTCAGGATTTCCAGCGTTTCCTCCCGCGGAAGGGCCTCAAGCGTCGTTCCGCCCGCGCCGGTCATGGTTTCCGCCTGAAAGAGCGAATTGAGGATGGCCTCCTCGGTCGCTTCCGCCACCGCCAGGAACAGGGGAGTCGTTTCGCGGTTGCGCAGGAGCGTCACCGTATCGGTGGCCCGGTTTTCCCCGGTATCGATCCGGACGCCGGGATGGGTCGAGAAGGCGATGACATAGTCGCCGCTGCCGTTGGAAGCGAAACCTCCGGTCCGGGCAATGGCCATAAAGGCTCTTTTGGAAAGGCGCTGCAGGTTGCGGGCGTCGATGGGCGCGTCGGTCGCCGCCACGATCATAATGGACCCGTCGGACACTTCCAGGTCCCGGCCGGCCAGGTAGTGTTCGCCCAGTTCCTCGCCAACCGGGGCGCCGTCGACGGAGAGAATGCCGCCGAAGTTGCTCTGCACGAGAACGCCCACCGTGTAGCCTCCCAACCGTTCCGGCAGGACGCGCGACGAGGTGCCGATCCCGGCCTTGAAACCGAAGGCACGGGTGCCGGTTCCGGCGCCGACATTGCCTTCCGCGACCGGACCCGACGCGGCGTCGGCAATCGCCTCATGGACGTGCTCCGGACGAACGTGCTTGCCCCGGATATCGTTCAGGCGACCGTCGTTGGTTTCGCCCACCACCGGATTCACCGAACGGACGGATCCGTTTCCGGGCAGGGCAAGCACGTAATCGGCCAGGCCGTCGGCCACGGTGTGGATGCTGAGGGTGTTGGTGAGGGCGACGGGCGTTTCCAACTCGCCCAGTTCCTGGACCTGGGTGAATCCCACCGCCTTGCCGAACCCGTTGCCCACATACACCGCCGCGGGCACCCGGTGCACAAAGGGATTCTCGCCGTGGGGCAAGACAACGGTCACGCCGGTACGGACGGCATCCCCCTCCACCAGGGTCGCATGCCCGACGCGAACCCCGTCGACATCGGTGATGGCATTGTAGCCGCCGGGACTAAGGATTCCCGGCGCAATCCCGAGATCCCGCGCGCGAACGGGCTCCACCGCACCGGCATCTTTAGGCGGGCCAACGGCAACGGCAATAAGCAGGGCGAGCCAACAGAAAAAGCAGTTATTTCCTTTCATAATCATCCCCTCTAACCCATTACCGGGTCGAGGGCTAACCCAAAAACATCAGCCGCCGGCGGCCCGCCCGTCCGGGACCCAAACATACCGGTACGGTTTCCGACTCCAGACCGGACCGGCCGATTCGATACCGATGCGGGCCGTCCGTTCGATCTCCCGCCGGCGAACACGCAATCCCCTGTCCTCTATCCAGAGACCGGTCGATTTTCCGGCCGGCTTGCGGTCCTGGGCGCGGGTAATCCCGTAGTGGCGTGTCAAACGCCCGGGTCCGCGAAGTTGACCGGCACCGCGAACCAGGACCGCGGCCGGAAAATCCTCCGGCCCGGTCACAATATTCAGCAACCAGTGCATGCCGTAACAAAGGTAAACGTACCAGTAACCCGGGGGGCCGAACATGACCTCGTTGCGTGGCGTCCTGCCACGATGTGCGTGACAGGCTTTGTCACGGGGGCCGTCGTAGGCTTCGACTTCGGTAATCGCCAGCGCCACATCGCGGCCGTCGATACACCCGACCAGGTGCTTGCCGAGGAGTTCGCGGGCCACCGTGCGCGTCCCCCGGCGAAAAAAATCCTCCTGCAACACCGCCGCTTTCATCCCCCCCTGGTCAAAACCGCATCCGCAACCCCGCGTTGGCAAAAACCGGCGCCCCCTCCGTCACCAGACCGTCACCGGAAACGCCGTCCGGGTAACGGCGGTTGAAAAGATTTTCCACTCCCAGGAACACCTCGGCACCGGGTTGCCACTCGCGGGCGGCGTAAAGGTCGAACACCGTGTACCCGCCGAGCTCGCGCTCGTTCAGGTCGTCTTCGTACTGGGGGCCATTGTAACGGGCGGCGATTTCGACCGTCAACCCCGCCGGACCGGAGAACCCGATCCCCGCGACCAGAACGTGTTCCGGCACCTGGGCCAGGCGCCGCCCTTCCAGTTGCGGGTCGTCGGAAGCCCGTTCCACGCGGGCATGGGTAAAGGAGTGACTTCCGAAAACACGCCAGGCCTCGTCGAATCGGAACTCGATTTCCGTCTCGATCCCCCGCACCCGCGACAGGTCGAGGTTGCGGCGCTGGCGGAGGCGCCCCCCCATCGCGGTATCGCCCACGGTTACATTGGCCACCGGGTTGCGCACCTCGTTCCAGAACGCCGTGACCCGGACACGGCCCCGTGCCCCCAGGTCCTGATCGCCCCCGACCTCCCACCCGGTCAGGCGTTCGGGATCGAGGGCGGCATTCGCCTCCGTCACG
>PXDC01000499.1 GCA_003565135.1 Verrucomicrobiota bacterium | reverse complement strand
CCCGTTGATCGAGGATATCGACCGGATTCAGACGCTCGCCGATATCGGTCTCGTTTTCCTGCTGTTCGCCATCGGCATGGGGCTCAGCATCAACCGCCTCCGCCGGCTGGGTTTTCCCATTGTCCTGGCCACGGTCCTGATTGCGGTTATCCTTTTCTCGGGGTGGCGGGTAATCGGTGCCTCGTTTGGGCTGAGTCCGGTCGAAAGCCTCTTTTTCGCCGGGCTCTGGGTAAGTTCCAGCTCGGCCATAATCGGCAAGGTCCTGCAGGAACGCGGGCTGACCCACCAGCGCCACGGACAGTTGGCCCTGGGGGTCACCGTGCTCGAGGACATCGTGGCCATCGTCATGCTGACCCTCCTGCTGTCCTACGTCGGCATCGACGAAGAAGACCCGGCCGCCATCTGGGAAACGATCGGATTCTTCGGCGCCTTTGTCATCTTCATGGCCATCACCGGCCTCCTTCTGATGCCGCGCCTGTTGCGCCTGCTGAGCCGCCGGGCCGGTACGGAACTGCAGACGGTAATCGTCTGCTCCATCCTCCTCCTGCTCGCCGTGATGACCCAGCGCGCCGGGTACTCGCTCGCCTTCGGCGCCTTCCTGGTGGGAGCCATCGTGGCGGAAACAGCCCAACGCGGCCAGGTGGAGAACGCTTTCGCCGGGCTGCGACACGTCTTCAGCGCGGTCTTCTTCGTCGCCATCGGCATGCTGATCAATGTGGCGACCCTGGCCGAGATCTGGCACATCGTCATCGGGGTCGCGCTGCTCATGATCGCCGGACGGGTCATCGTCGCCTGGTTCGTGCTTGTGCTCATCGGCGCGCCGACCCATTCCGCCGTGCGGGCCGGTCTGGCCCTGACCCCCATGGGAGAATTCGGTTTTATCATCGCCCAGGCGGGGATCACCGCGGCGGTCGTTCCCGACATGTTTTATCCGCTCGCGGTCGGCGTCTCGCTCCTGACCGCGCTGGCCTGTCCGCTCCTCGTGAGCCGCTCGGAGCGCCTTGCCGAATGGGCGGACAGGCTGGAGCCCCGCTTTTGGAAAAAGGGTATCGCTTACTATCACAACTGGCTCGAACGCATCTCCCGGCTGCCGGCCGAAAACCGCCTCTGGCAGCTGTACCGAACGCGCCTGATTCAGATCGGCCTGGGCGTGCTGTTTGTCAGCGGCCTCCTCCTCGTCGCCGACCCGGTTTACCGGACCACAACCGACGCGGTCGGCACCGACCTCCTTTTTCCCTATGGCACATCCGTCCTGTTCTGGGGTGTGACCGGCGTCATCGCCCTGTTTCCGCTCTTCGCCATCTGGAGGAATATTTCCGCCACGGCCATGCTCCTGGGGGAAGCCACCGGCGGGAATCGCCGGGAGAACGTCCTGCCCTCCATCCTGGAGCAGGTGATCAAGGCGACCATGGCTCTTTTATTGCTCCTCTGGTTGTGGTTCCTGCTGCCGCTCGGTGCCGCCGCCGGCTGGGTTTTCGCGGCCCTGATCCTCTGGGCCATCGGGATGACCGTGCTGTTCCGCCGCCGCCTGATCCGGATTCACAGCCAGTTCGAATACGAGTTGCAGCAACTGATGAGCGAGGACTACCACAAATCCTCCCGGGTCCTCCCGCCATGGCTGCGCAAGCATCGCGACTTCCACCTGAGCATCAGCGAGTGCGTCATCCCGGACAACGCCGCCTGCGGCGGAAAAAGCATCGGTGAACTGGCCCTGCGCAAACGTTTGGGTTCCTCGATCGTCGGCGTCGACCGCCAGGGATTCATCATCGGCAACCCCGGCCCGCAAACCGTGCTGTATCCGCGCGACCGCCTCCTCCTGCTCGGGGGCAACGATCAAAACGAATCCGCCCGCCGCGTGTTGACCGAGGAGAGGGGTGACAGCGAACGGGAAACGGTCGCCCTCGACGACGTCCAGATGGAAAATGTGATCGTTCCGCTCGATTCGCCCCGCGCCAACCAGTCGCTGGCCGAACTGGACGTCAACCGCATCACCGGCGTCCAGGTGGCCGGGATTCAGCGGCAGGACCGCCTCCTGATCAACCCCGGCGGCGATGTCCGCATCCAGGCGACGGACGAACTCCTGGTCCTCGGATTGCCCGAAGCCATCACCCGTTTTCGACGATGGCTCATTCCCCAAAACGGCGGTGACTCCGGTGCGTAATCCCGCGACCCGATCCGGACAGCCATGAAAAAGAAGCAAAACAACGACATCGATCCCGGTGACGCCGAACGCGTCATCCACCACCCGCAGGCCCGGCGTTTTGAACTGCCGGACGCCGATCCGGCCAGAACCGCCTTTATCAGCTATACCCGGGAGGGAGGGACCGTCTGCATCGATCGCACCTTTGTCCCCGAACACCTCCGGGGCCGCGGCATCGCCGGCCGGCTCACCCGCGCCGCCCTCGCCGAGGCGCGGAAGCAGGGATGGAAGGTGGTTCCCCGCTGCTCATACGTGGCCGACTTCATCACCCGAAACCCCGAATACACCGACCTCTTGAGCCCGCATCCCCCCCCTTGACTCATGCTGATAGTAGATCGGTCACGGAAAGTCCGGGAACGTCTAACCGGGCGTCTACGCCGGGTCCCGGATAGATTATCCATATCCAGATCAGAGTGACGGCAAGTACAAGGGTGGTTGCGAAAAGAAAGGTTCCAATATAGATCAATAGGCGACCCTCACGGTTGTCCTTCCAGAATCGCCTGATATTTGAAATCGTTCGAAAGAGCGATCCGAAAACAAAAAAGTCGACCAACCAAGTTCCGGATAGCTCGTCCTTTTCCCCCCGATCATCCGAATTCCGGTCGAATAATACAGCTCCCCCAAGTAAGAAGGCAACCGAAAGAAATCCGGATAGAATCGCCAATGCGAAAATCAAGTCACTCATCCCTCCGTTTAGCGTTCCGGCAAACCTCATTGGAAATGATGTTGTAGAAATTGCCATAGCTTTTTAAAATACACTCTCCGTCATCCAGTTTTTCGAAAACAGCGGCTATCCCGTTTTTGTGGCGACCGGGTTTATCCCGGGAGATCCGGGGACCCGGAGGATTACCCCCCCTCGCTACGAAGTAACCCGAAAACTCGGCGAAAGGAAGTATATCACGCAACGTCAAGCGTTACAAACCTTTTGCCAGAACGCGTTTGCATCACCAGGGTCACGTCTACGGCAGAACGCCGACGCTTCACACCTGATCAAGGGCGACGGACGCCCCGGTTACCCGATTGGCCGAACCGGAATATGGGCAAGACCGTTTCTATAATTCCGGCGCTTCCCGTTCATTTTCTTTATTCTTCTCTTCCTCCTCCGTAAATTCCCCCCCTGGCCCGAAAGCCGCATAGAGTGCCACGCCCAGCACAGGGAGAAATATCAATACAATCACCCATGTGAGCTTCTCGATCTCCCGATCTTTTCGCTTCTCGCTCAGCACGGCTATGAGCGACCATATCCAAAGAACCAGGTAAAAAACAACTAAGCCGAGCAACCACCCCGGGATCTCCATCGATTGATTGATTTGAATCATGATTTATTTCGGGGACGTACGTCGCGTGCATTCGACTGATTCTGGTTTTTCGTAAACAAAGGCGCCAAGCTATTCAACAGGGCTTCCGTTGATGGTTCTCGTGATTCCATGCTTCATCAACTCATCTCCAAAATCCAGAAGAAAGGCACGTTTCAGAGCGGAACCTTTCAAGTGGGTGGGTGTTGTTTTTTGTGTGCGGGCCAGTACGGCGACCGCTTACCCCTAATCGATGCTGTTTTTCGAATAGCCGTCGTCCGGATCCGGAAGAATCGCTTCGTTTACAGGATTCCCCTTTCCTGCATTCGCTCAAGCCATCGGTTCAAGTCGCTTTCAAGGCCTTGGAGAACCCGATCGGAGGACATTCCCGGTG
>PXDC01000149.1 GCA_003565135.1 Verrucomicrobiota bacterium | reverse complement strand
GTGGAGATGCATGTGGCCCGCACTTTGGAACGCCTGCACTGCCGCACCCGGGCTCAGGCGACCCGGAAGGCGGCCGAACTCGGGATTGGCTGAACGGACCCCTACCGTAATCGGAGGGGAGCACTACGGTATTTTTGCGGGCTATCGCGGTCGGAACGGGACCGTTATACTCCCTGCCGAAACCAGCGAGACCGCCGCAGGCGTTCCGATGATCGAACGCGCGCGGGGCTCGTCCCATCAGTCATCAACCTTCAATACGGAGCCCAGAATCATGTGTACCACCTGTCATCGGCAACCCGATCCGCAACAGCTCGACGCCTGCGGGCAGCAATTCCTGGATCTCCTCAATCATTCCGCCACCGTTCTCATGATGTCCGTCGGTTACCGAGCCGGCCTGTTTGAAGCCATGAGAACGCTGCCGCCCGGTCGCTCGGCCGAAATCGCCGATGCGGCGGGACTCGACGAGCGTTACGTGCGCGAATGGCTGGGGGCGGTAACGGCCGCCGGGATTGTGATATGCGACGAAGCCGGCGAGCGGTACCACCTCGATCCCCACTGGCGAGCGCTGCTGACCGACGATCCGGGAGCCGAGACGCTCGTTCACCTTTCCCAGTACGTTCCCATGCTCGCCCTGGTGGAGGACCGGATCCTGGAGTGCTTCCGCAACGGGGGCGGGGTCCCCTACAGCGCTTACCCGCGCTTCCACGAACTCATGGCCCAGGACAGCACCCAGACCGTTGTCACGGCCCTGCGGGAACACATCCTTCCCCTGGTCCCGGAATTGGAGTCGGAACTCCGCAAGGGTATCCGCGTGCTCGACGTGGGATGCGGACGGGGTCGGGCTCTGCACCGCCTGGCGGCGGATTATCCCGCCAGCACGTTCGTCGGGTACGACCTGAGCGAGGAAGCGATCGCGTATGCCCGCCAAAACGCGAGCGGTGCCGGCCTGACCAACGTCACCTTCGAGGCGAGAGACCTGTCTGATTTCCACCGCACGGCACCGGAAGCCGCCTTTGACTTCGTGACCGCGTTCGACGCCGTTCACGACCAGGCGAGACCCGATAACCTCCTCGCCGGAATCCGGAGGACGCTGCGGCCCGACGGCGTTTTCCTCATGCAGGATATCGGCGCCTCCAGCAGCGTGGCCGCGAATCGGGAGCATGCTCTCGGCCCTCTCCTCTACACGCTCTCCTGCATGCACTGTATGACCGTCTCCCTCGCCCAGGGCGGACTTGGCGTCGGCGCGATGTGGGGCGAGGAACAGGCCCGCGAATTCCTGGCCCACGCCGGTTTTAACCGGGTCGAGCGACACACCTGCGATCACGACATCCAGAATTATTACTACGTAGCGCGCCCGAATTAGTCCGGCAAATCAAAGGCCTGCGATCGGAAGACGGGTCCGAGCGTTGATGGAGTCATGCCTAACCACTAACCGAGAGCGCGACACACAATTTTGTCTTGGGTTATGGCATGACCCATTTGCTCGCCCTATGGTTTTTGCCGAAAGGCATCCTCATACAATCCGATTTTATCGAGGGGAATTGGATTGAATTCGGGATGGGCGTCCATCAATCGGCGAGCCCGTTCAAAGATTCCGTCGCGGGTGAGCGGAGACGAAGGGCCTTCCCGGTCATGGACTTCGATATTGCCATGGAGCTCGGCGTAGTGACCGGCATCGTGTTGAAAGTAGAACGGGCGCTCGTTGTGCGCCAAAAGGTTGCCGGCGATGCGGTTGCCGACGGGTCCGTGCGGGTCGTTTGCGGGGAGATCGGCCAGACCCGGATAACGATCGCTGTAGGGTGGACGGTCGTACGGTACGGCCTCGAGGCGCTCCCAGATGCCCCAATGCCCGTCGCGACGAATGTGCTCGGTCGCCCAGCCGTGACCCCGCGCGTCCATCCAGATCGCCATATCCCCCCCGATGATCAGATTGCCTTCGACGACATTGTCGCGGCCTCCGCCGATCATAACCGATCGCCCGCCGTCGTGCAGCAGGTTGCCGCGCACGGTGATTCCCGACGCGGCGTCGTCGAGGTACACGAGGTTCGTCCGGTGAATGGCAAGCGGCGTCCACGTGACATTCGGATCGGGCTCCTTCTCTCCCGCCCGTTCCCGCGCGTGGTGATTCCCGGAGTGACGGATGATGTTGTGTTCAATGATGTGGCCCCGCGCGGTCCAGTCGCGGCCCGTGTAAAGCGCGCCGGCATCGTCGGTCTCGGTGAGCACGTGATGGATTTCATTGAGCGTGATGCGATGGTCGTTCCCGCCAAACCCGACGGCCGTGTGCGGGGCGTCGTGGATTCGATTGTTCTCGGCCGATTGCCCGACACCGTCGAGCTGAATCGCCGGTCGATAAGTGCGAGACCAGCGGCTGAAGTGGTGAATGTGATTGTTGACAGCCCGATGCCCCGCCGGAGACAGCGTCTGACGATCGCCCCCGGAAAGCCGTATTCCGCTTTCCCCGAGGTGGTAAAGATCGCAGGAAACAATCTGGTGCCCGCGCCCTTCCGAGAGAATCACCCCATGCCGCCCCACGTTGCGTATCACACAGCCCGCGAATGTCACGTTCTCTCCGCCCGAAACCGTGACCGCCGTCCCGCGTGTTCCTTCCAGGGTGAGGTTCTCAAAGCGCACATGAGAAACGTTCTCCGCAACGATCAAGGGTTCGTCCAAAACACTCGCCATCACCTCCGTCTGGTCGAGGGAGCGTCCCTCCGGCGGAAGAAAGTACAATACGTTCGTCTCCCGGTCGACATACCACTCCCCCGGTGCATCCAGTTCCTCGATCAGGTTGTAAACGTAAAATCTCTGCTCTTGGCGAAAGCCGTAGCCGTGCCGGGCCCCCAAAGTGATCCGGCGCGCTTCGGCATCGATCGACGCGATCGGCAAATGTTCGTCCGCCCAACCATGATTCCAGTAGCCAAACGCCCACGCCTCCTCCGCGCCGATCCACCGTTCCAAACGGTCGCCGGCATAACCGATGGTCCGCGCCGCCTCACCCTCGGAGCCCTCCGGCGGCACGCTCTCGATCGTCGTCCAGCCGACATTGGGCCAACGAGCGAGCGTCATCGGCTTATGATCGAAGAAAATCTCCAGGGCTGCCGGAGCCTGTCGCGCGAACCCCCGTCGTTCCAGCACACCCGGATCCATTATCCCGTGCGCGCGAAGATCCGCCTGCACCACACGCCGGTGCGCTTCGGGAGGCAGCCTTTCCAACACGGCCTGGTCGGTTACCTCGGTGAAACGCGTGATCCGCCGTCCGCCACTCAGCCGGACCGCTCTTGATTCATCGCCCTCCGCAACGCCCCGGTAAATCACCGGCGCTTCCGGACTTCCCGAATCCGCCTGGCTCAAACGGAAAGCCTGGTCCCGGAGGTAAACACCGGCGTGGATATGGACGATCATCGTCGGCTCCCCCTCGCGTTCACGCATCTCGCGAACCCGCTCACGCGCCCCCTCCAAAGTCGCCAACGGGGCCGCTGCCGACCCGGCGGACGCGTCATTCCCGTCCACCGATACATGAATCGCCCGAACCGAACGATCCGCGGCTTGCGCCCATGCGGAAACGCCGAACCAACTTCCCGCTGGAACGGTGCCCGCCATGGCCAACACCAAACCATTCCAAACCCACCGTTTCGTTCTCGTCTTCATAAAACCGAAAGTCCAAGACCGGAATACAAGCAATTAATAGGAGGGGCTTAGTCGGAATGCCGCTCGGTTAAGAGGCTCCTCGTTGAAAGGTCGGGATCGCTATCGAAATCGGGATCGTTATCGAAAAGCCTGATAAAACACGCCTTACAGAAACCTCGATCCCGATCCCGATAGCGATTTGCTCCGCCATCTCCGCTTCGCTCTGTCGATCCCGATGGAGGCGTTAACCTAGTGCCATTC
>PXDC01000112.1 GCA_003565135.1 Verrucomicrobiota bacterium | reverse complement strand
GATTGGCGGAAAAAAAACCGGGAGGAGGCGGATTCAGGGAAAAAGGTACGGTGGAAAGCGGCGTGCCGCACCACTCGCGGGGAATGGTTTCGTTATTACAGCCATTCTACCAGAACCCGTCGGCAATATTGGGCTGCCTTGAGGGCTTCAGGACGGTCGCCCTGTTTTCCAGGGATGGGACCGATTCGGCAATGGAATCCCTGCCCGCTCGCCGTTTCGCCGGTGCGACTCGCACACGGCCGCAATCATTTCGACGGTGATCCGGCCCTCCTCCTCGTTACACAGGGGCTGCCGGTCGTTCCGAATCGCATCGAAAAGGTCCCGCGCCCCCAGGAGGTGACCCATGACCTGCTTTTTCAGGTCCGGAATCGGCTCCGGTTTTCCCGGACCGGCCGAACTGACGGGAACCCAGGTGCGCGCGGTTTTTGATGACGGGAACGGGCTGCCCGGCATCAAGTGGGCCAGCGGCTCCTCGTCCATGCGCAAGTCGATGACCCCTTCGGTTCCGACAAGTTGGAGGCCGAACCCCGCTTCGGGAAGCCCGGCATTCTGCATCGAATCGAAGAACGCCGGTACGCCGCTCTCCAATTCGAATCGGGCATGAACGCCGTTGCCGCAGATCGGTCCGATTCCCTCCGCGCCGTCTCGCAGATCGGTGAGTCGCGCGGGAGTCCCGTCCTGCACGACGGTGGCGGTGCACGCCAGGGGATTTCCGCCATAATGAGGAATGATATTCAAAAGGTGGGAGCCGAGGACCCACAAATCGAGCATGCCGCCCCGGCGGTCCTCCTTGCCCCGGGCACGTATTTCCAATAGCCGCCCGATTTCTCCTTCCTCGATCCGTTGTGCGATCACCGGCAATACCGGGTGATAACGGTTGCGGTGGGCGAGTGCGAGTTTGACGTTCCGTTCCTGGCAGGCGGCCACGATCTCATCCGCTTCCGCCGGGGTACGGCAGAACGGTTTCTCCATGTATATGCCGCGTACACCCGCCTCAATCGCCGCCAGTGCCACGTCCCGGTGCTGGTCGATGTGACGCATTCCGATGGCGGCAATATCCGGACGCGTCTGCTCGAGCATGTCACGGTAATCGGCGAAGCCTTGTTTGCAACCGATTCTCTTGAGGGCCCGGTCCAGGCCTTCGGCATCGGGGTCGGCAACACCCACAACCCGGGTCTCGGGGAGGTTCGCCCACATCGTGTCCAAGCCGTGTCCGTAATTACCCCTTCCCGTATGACCGACGATCGCCACGGACCACACACCGGAACGCGAGTCAGACGCCTTCGTGAGGCCAACGCTCGCCGCCGTGACCAGTCCGCCTAAAGCCGCACAAAATTCCCGACGCGTACATGGATGATTCATTTTGCTATTCCTCCTCGGTTTCATTCGGAATATGATTCAAAGTATAGAAGCCGGTGTCGGTGCTGAGCCTCCTGCCGTCCTCCGCCACAACATCAGCGGTGATGCGGTAAACCCGGTGCCGCTGGAGCGGGGGGAGCTCGAGCGAAACGGATTTACGGTCGTCAGCTATCGTGACCGAGAGAGGTTCGACCGGCGCGCGGTCGACGCGACCTTGCCGGTAAGGGTAATCGTATCGCCAGTGCTCGACCTCGTAATGGCCGAGACTTCGCGCGCTCTCGACATCCACTTCATCCGTAAACACCAGCCGGAACCCGGTCGGCGTCACCCGGATGGTTTCGATGGCAAACGGCAGGGTTTTTCCGTCATAAACGATGCGCTGCAATCCGTACAGACGCTCGCCGCGGCTGCCCCAGCCACGCGCGACCTGTCCGACCCAGAGACTTCCATCCGGACCGAACTGGTTGCGGATCATTCCCGATTGCAGGAGGTTGATGAAATCGAACACCACACCCTGGTATTCCCCGTTGACCTCCTCGACACTGATGCGGGAAATGTTGGCGAGGTTCTGATCCCCCATGAACATCTGTCCGCTGAACGGCCCGAAGTCGCCCTTCGTCGTGTCAAAAACCACCTCACCCGGCGCGCTTGCAATGATCCCGTGAGGAAACCAGACCGCGGGCAGGGTCCGAATCGGCTCGAGCTCAGAGGCGGAAAGTTCCGTGAGGTCCCTGCTTTCGAAACGCGGATCGTCGATGAGCGAGTTCAGGTGCCCGTAGAAACGCCCCTCACGTATGTGATAGAGACAGGAGGTCGGAACGAAACGCCCCTCGTTGTCGGTGATCCACAACTCCTCGTCCGGGGCGAGGGTAATTCCGGCGGGTGAGCGCAGGCCATGGGCGAGGGGCACGAACCGGCCCTCGGTTGTGATCTTCGCCGCGATGCCGCGATCCGGCGTCGTACGCCTCCCCGGCGGCCCGATGGAACCGTTCAGTGCGATATAAAAATTTCCCTCGCTGTCGCGCGGGAGCCCGTAAGCGTACTCATGGTAGAAACGGCTGAGTCCCCAGCCATTGCTGACATTCCGGTAAAGGTTCGCGGTGCCGTCACCGGTTTCATCCACCAGTTGGGTCAATTCCGGTTTCTGGATGACATAAACGGTCCGTTCGTCCTCGACCCGGATCCCCAGCGGCTCGTGCAAACCGTCGGCAAAAAGGCGCCATTCCGGGCTCCCGCCGTGCCGGTACACCCAGACTTCGCCGTAGCGGTTGCAGATAAACAGGTCGCCGTTGTCGGCAAAGGCGAGGCCGCCGACCTCCAGTACGATGTCCGGGGGAATGTCGATTGTTTCGACATGGTATCCGTCGGGAATCACCGATGGGGAGCTGGCATGAATCGGTAGCCGATCGCACGACAGGCCGGAGAGGATCGCGACGGTCAAGACACGGAACAGGGGATTGTTTACGATTCTTGTCATGTCGGCCTTTACCAACCGGAAGGTTTCCGAAACGGAAATGCGACTGTGTTTTTGTTTGATTCAATCATGGGCAGGGACGATCCTGATGCTGAATGCCGAGGTCTGTCCCGCCGGCACTTCCAGGGTGTCCTCTTTCCACGAGCCGGCCGAGGCGGAAACGTCGAGGCCGTCGCGATCGATCGCGAAATAAGCCACAGGGGGCGGCGGGGTCAAGGTGTAGTCGTACTGCAATCCGCCTTCTTCAGGCAGCGCGCGCACCACCTGCACAACATCGACGCCATCGATCCGGTACAGCAACTCCGGGGGCTCGCGGCGGTGACGGCGGTAGCCGATATACTCGACGAGAGGGTCCGAGCCGGGATCCTTGAAACGCAAAGGTTGGACGTCCGAGCCCACGTGGAAGCGCTCGCCCAGCAGCCTCACCTCCTCGCCGCCCTTGTGGTGCCGCTCGGGGGAAACATCGAGAAATCCACCGGCCCAGCCGTACCGGACAAACGAACCTTCGGTGTCGAAGCAGTAATGGACGTTGTCCGGAGACCCCACGGCCAGGGAGCGTGTCGAAGCATCGGGAAGGATGGCGCGCACGACCTTGGGCGAATCCTCCACGACGAGGTGCATTCCCTGAAGATAGCTTTCAAGGTCCTCACTCGCCTCGGAGAGAAAGTGACGTTCGTCAAGGGGGTCCGGGCGCGCCCAGGCAAGCTGCAAGCCTTTTCCCGGCCCGGCGGTAAAGAAGTCGGCGCGAAACGAATAGACGCGTGCTTCCAGGTCGAGCGTGACCTTCCGCACCGGCGACCGGGGCACGCCCGTGGGATCGCCGAAGTCGATGAAACCCGCGCGATCGCGAAAGCCCCGGTTCGCCACGATCCGCTCCCCGTCGAGGGAAACCACCGACCCGTCGTCGAACCCGGAATAAAACGTATACGTTCCGGCCTCGGAAACCGCCAGGTCGCCTTCGAAGCGAAACGCGAACTGGTCGTCGCGCTGTCGCGGAGCAACACTGATCCGGTTCGCCTCGGCGACGCCCTCCGCTTTCGCCGCAGTCTCGTCGAGATTAGGAAGATCCCGCCATTGCTCGCCGTCGGGAGCCTCGAAAT
>PXDC01000156.1 GCA_003565135.1 Verrucomicrobiota bacterium | reverse complement strand
CAAACGGTTTATCTGCCGCCGCGCGCGCGGGGCGCCGTGCGGGGAACGCTGCACTTGGTCAACGCGCTTCCTTCGATCCTTTTTGGGATTCTCGGCCTGTTGTTTTTCTTCGGCGTTCTCGGCTGGGGAAAGTCCTGGCTGGCCGGCGGCGCGGTGCTTGCTTTCATGATTCTGCCGACCCTGGCCCTCTCGCTGGCCCGGGGAATCGAGTCGATTCCTTCGGAGCAAATCGAGGGCGCCGCCGGGCTCGGGCTGACTCGGAGCCGAATCGTGTCCTCGGTGATCCTCCCCCAAGGCCTGGGCGCCCTGGCGACCGGGTCGCTGTTGGGCCTGGCTCGCGCCGCGGGGGAGACCGCGCCGATTCTCTTCGTCGCGGCGGTTTTCTCCGGGGCGACCTGGCCGGACGGCCTGCGCGACAATCCCGTGCTCGCCCTGCCCTATCATATTTTCGTGCTCGCCCAGGACAGCTTTCAACCGGGCGCCCAGGAACAGCTTTGGGGCGCGGCCCTGGTCCTGGTACTTCTCGTTTTTGCCTTCAACCTGGCGGCTCTGCCGCTGCGCCTGACAACCCGTACCGCCGATGGAAAGAACTGACCGCAACCGCTACGACCCCGGGAATGTCAAAGCAGACGCGCTCGATGCTTCGAACGCAACGTCAACCGCGTCTCCCGTCTTGCACCTTCGCGAAGTCAGCGTCTCCGCCGGCTACAAACAAATACTGAATCGCATCTCGTTCGATGTGAAGCAGGGAGAAGTCTTCGGCCTCCTGGGACCCTCCGGGGCGGGCAAAAGCACGCTCCTGCGCACGATCAATCGCCTTATCGAACTCCAACCGGGTTTTCGGGTGAGTGGCGAAATCGTCTATCGCGGCCAACAAGTGCTCGGCCGCGGGATCGACGCCGACGCGTTGCGGGCGAGGATCGGGATCGTATTCCAGCAACCGGTCGTATTCCCGGCATCGATCCAGGAGAACGTCCTTTTCGGCGTTCGCCACGTGAAAAGCGTTCCCCGTTCGCAACGGGCCGAAATCGTGGAGCGCTCGTTGCGCGAGGCCCACATCTGGGGAGAGCTGCGCGACCGCCTGCGAGAGTCGGCCCGGAACCTTTCGGTGGGCCAACGACAGAGGTTGTGCCTGGCGCGCGCCCTGGCCATGGATCCGGAAATGCTCCTCATGGACGAGCCGACCAGCGCCCTGGACGCGCGTTCCGGCGCCGCGATCGAAGAATTGATCCTGCACATCCGCGAGACCCGTCCGGTTATCCTGGTCACCCACAATATCGAACAAGCCCGGCGCGTCACCGACCGCATCGCCTGTCTCTGCGTGCGCAACGGCACGGGCGAGATCCTCGAACAGGGCTGCTGCGACGCCGTCTTCGGCAATCCCGAGTGCCGCGCGCTGTTCGAGCGGATGGAGGAAGCGGACACTAATTGAAATTGTCCGTACAGCCCGTTTTGCGTGTGGAAATATCGCGATTAGTGAGAGAACGGGAGGACCAGGAAGTCACGATCATGTGTCGGTTGCACGCACCCCGGAAACGCAGGCATCCCGCCCGCATTCTGTCATCGATTTTGATTATCCGCGGAAGAAAGGAGGAGGCGGGCGGGACGCCCGCGGTCCCGGGGGTGAGCTGAGTGCCCACGCATTGTTCTCCTCGGAAACAAATGCCCGAAGATCGGGCTCGAACCTCTTCCGCAGCGGGAATAAACCGTCCGGCCATTCGTCTTTTTTACGATGAAGAAGAAAATCGATATCGGTGCGCGCATTGTCCTCGGCTTGATTCTGTTGGCCTTCGGGCTGAATAAATTCCTCCAGTTCATGCCCATGCCGGAAATGCCGGAAGCGGCCGGAGCGCTGATGGGGGCCTTTATGGAGGCCGGCTACATCATGCCGATGATCGCGATCGTCGAGGTGGTCATCGGTATCATGCTGCTGGCGGGGTTATTCGTACCACTGGCGCTGCTCCTGCTGGTGCCCCTGAGCGTGAATATCATCCTCTTCCACGTCTTCCTCGATCCGGCCGGTATGGCGGCGGGGCTGATCGTGTTCGTCCTGAACGTGTATTTGCTTTTCACATATCTCGATCGTTACAAGCCTATTCTCCGCGCCAGGTAACACGGCAGTACCGCCCTGCTTGGGCCACGACCTCCCTTCTGTGATCAAAAATGCCGACCGTTATGCCAGACTCCCATCACTGCGTTTCCGATTCCTGTTTCGAGGCGGCTGCCGGCCTGCTCCTCCAAGGCGAGGCCTTTCTGCAGGGCGTCTCCAATTCAGAGTACGTTCGCTCCGTTCCCGAAGTGTTCAACGCCAGCATCGGCGGTCACTACCGGCATGTGCTGGATCATTTCCAACTCGTGCTGGACGCCCGTCCGGGAGGGGTGCTGCGCTACCACCAGCGTGAACGGGACCGGGAGATCGAGTCATCGGTTAGCCGGGCTCTGGAGCAAACCCGGAAACTCATCCGCGGCTTCCGTGAGCTTGAGCCCGAGCCGAACTCCTCGTCCCTGGAAGTGTACGATACCCTTTCCGCCGATCCCGAGGCCCCTCCCCAATCCTGCACCTCCTCGATCGAGCGGGAAACCCTGTACGCCGTTCACCATGCCGTCCACCATTTCGCCTTGATTCGCGTGATGGGTAGACCGATGGGACTGCAATTTCCCGAGGGCTTTGGAGTGGCCGCATCGACCCGCCGTCATCAGCATGCCGTCGAAGACGCGGAACGGGCCGGGAGCTGAAACGCCATGTGCACGGCCTCGTGGATACAGGATCCGGAACAGCTGACGCTGTTTTTCAATCGCGACGAGAGCCGCGACCGGCCGATCGGCCTGCCGCCGCAGGTGAGCGAAAGGAATGGTATTCGCGTCATCGCGCCGCGGGACGGACTGGCGGGCGGCACATGGATCTTCGCCAACGACGCCGGGTGCGCGGCGACGTTGCTCAATCACTATCCCGAAAAGCCGACGGAATCCGACGATCAATCGGCAAAGTGGACCAGCCGGGGAGAACTTTTGCTCGACTTGGCTTGCTGCCCGGATACTGAAAAAGCCGAAAAACTTCTCCGGGAACGACTTTTTCCCGCCTGTTTCCAGCCTTTTCACCTTCTTTGGTTCGCGCCCGGAAACCAGCGAACAATGTGGACGTGGGATGGAATCGGGTTCGTCGGCCGGACGCCTCCCTTCCCTCCGGTAACCACCTCCGCCTGGAACCCCGGAGAGGTTCGCCGCGAGCGGCTCCGTCTCTTCGCCGAGCGCATCGGCGACTGGGAAACGGCCGGCCCGGAAGATCTCGAAGCCTGTCACCTTGCGACCTCTCCGCGGGGATCGTCGTTCGGTGTACTCATGGACCGCGAGGACGCATGCACCGTAAGCCTGTGCCGCATTGACATCGACCCGGCGCGCGTCCGCATGACTTACCTCCCCCGTCTAGCCGGTGGTCGATTCGGGTCCTCCCGCACGACCGAAGTTCCCCGCACGATTAAACGCGCCCCGCCAACTCACCCACAACGGAGAATTTCGTCATGCCCTTGATCGACACGGCACGATTTCTTCCGGGTCCGGCGTTCCGGACCTGCTATCGCCCCATCCAGCCCATCGTCGAACGCGCCTTCGGCTTTCATGAGCTCGAACGCCGCTATCGCGCCCTTCCCGACCATGGCCGTTCCGCGGCCGAGTTTGCGCGCATCGGTCTGCGGGAACTCGGAGTTTCCTGGGAGATGTCGTCCGCGGACAAAGCCGCACTCGCCGACATCGACAGCCCGATCGTCCTCTGCGCCAACCACCCCTGTGGCGCTGTCGAACCTCTCGCGCTGATGGACCTGCTGGAAGAAATTCGTCCGGGAAACTGGCGCGTCCTGGCAAACCGGATACTTGGAACCATTCCCGAATTGAAGAAAAGCTTGATTCCGGTGGAACCGCTGCATCGCGACGAACGCAAT
>PXDC01000424.1 GCA_003565135.1 Verrucomicrobiota bacterium | reverse complement strand
CCGTCGGGCTCGAGTTCCACCCCGCCGAGAAACCCGGTAAAGGGGAGGTTTTCGATCGACGCGATCGGTGTCATGGTTATCCGCTCGGGACTGAGGAGGGCTCCCTCCGGGATAGTGAGGCGGTACAGGACGCCGTTGTTCCCGGTCACTTCGATCACCTGCCCGCCGGTCTCGACCCAGACCTTCACCGCCCGGTCGGATTCCAGCACCGCCTCCAGCGCCTCGCGCGCCGCCTCCGACCGGATGACCGCCCGGAAGAACCGCGCGGGTGGGTCCGGGATCACGGGCAGGAGGAACGGGGACGCGTCGTCCGGGGGTGATCCGATCGGTTCCCAAAGCCGGAGATCGGTGGAGACCTCGATCTGGAACCGGGACAATTCGTCGCCCGACAACCGGAGCTCGAGTCCTTCGCCCGGGACAGGCTCCAGTGACAGGGTGGGGAGCAAGACGGTGGCGTAGCCGGGCCAGGCGGCAGCCACCCCGAGGAATCCGGCCAGTCCGATGATAAGGGGTCGTGATACCATCATGAAGCTAAGGTTATACTGTGGGGTGAATCTGCCAAGGTAAAAAAAGCGGTCCCGTGCGGTCTTCTGCAGGGAGGTCGTCGTTCCGGTCCAGTGGGGCTGGAATCATGGCCGGAGGCACAATAGGTCCGGCAGGAATTCAGAAACAGGGTCCTGAAGCGGCGTTCGGGGTCAATTGACGTTCGGGCCTACGCCGATAGCGATGAAGTCGGAGCCCCCGCCGCGGCTGACCAGGTCGAAAACGGCGGATGCAACCAAAACGGGGGTTTTGCCTCGTAACAAATCCCCTTTCCGAATCCACCCGCTTTTCCCATCGACCCGATCCCAATCGGTCCGCCCGGCGTGCGCCAACCCTTCCGGGTGCACAACCGACCATGGTGACAACCAGGGCCCGGTCTTTTTTTTCCAGGAGGAGGGCAAACCGGCTCGGCGAATTCCCAATACCCCCCGGGTCGTTTCACGACAGCCGCATCTTGTAATCCTCGTAACCGAATTCCTTCACGATCTCGGTGGCGTCCTTATCGGGCCGGTAGATTCCGATCGAGGGCAGGCGCACGCCGTTGAAGGTGGTGTTTTTCACCATGGTGTAGTGGGCCATGTCGAGAAAAACGATTCGGTCGCCCGGGCGGAGCGGTTCCGGAAACGAGTACTCACCGATGACGTCCCCGGCCAGGCAGGTGAGGCCGCCGAGGCGGTAGGTGTGGGGGTGTTCGCCGCGCTTGCCGGCGCCGAGGATGGCGGGCCGGTAGGGCATTTCCAGGACGTCCGGCATGTGGGCCGTCGCCGAGGTGTCGAGGATGGCATTGGGGCCGTTGTTTTCCACGATGTCGAGAACGGAGGTCACGAGGAAGCCGGTGTTGAGGGCGATCGCCTCGCCCGGTTCGAGGTAAACCCGCACGCCGTGGCGCTCGCGGAAGGCGGCCACCAGGGCGCAGAGCCGGTCGACATCGTAGTCGTCGCGGGTAATGTGATGGCCGCCTCCGAAATTCACCCATTTCATTTGTTCGAGCTGGCGCCCGAACTTTTTCTCAAACACGGCGATCGTGCGCTCCAGCGTGTCGCTGTTCTGTTCGCACATGGTGTGGAAGTGCAGGCCTTCAATGCCGGAAAGGTCGGCGTGCTCCAGCGCTTCGGCCGTGATCCCCAGCCGCGATCCGGGAGCACACGGGTCGTAGAGCTCAACCTCGACTTCCGAGTATTCGGGATTGACCCGCAGGCCGCAGGAAACGGGACGCGGCGCCCGGGCGATGGTGGCTTTAAACCGTTCCCACTGGGCGACCGAGTTGAAACTGATGTGATCGGCGTAGCGGATGAGTTCGGCCATCTCCTCGTCCGTAAACGCGGGGGAGTAGGCGTGAACCTCACCGCCGAACTCCTCCGAGCCAAGGCGGGCCTCGTAGAGCCCGCTCGCGGTTGTGCCGTGCAGGTATTGCCGGATGAGCGGAAACAGGCTGAACATGGCGAAGCCCTTGAGCGCGAGGATCACCGTGGCGCCGCTGCGCCGCTGCACGTCGGCCAGGATTTGAAGGTTCTTTTCCAGCAACCCCGCGTGGACCACGTAGCAGGGGGTGGGAATGCGGTCGAAGTCGGGGCTCATTCCAACGGGAGTTCACGGGTCTTCCAGGGAAGCCCGTGCTGGTTGAGTCGCTCCATGAACGGGTCCGGATCGAGTTGTTCCATGTTGAAAACCCCCGGCTTTTTCCAGATTCCCTCCAGCATCAGCATGGCCCCGATCATGGCGGGAACCCCCGTGGTGTAGGAAACCGCCTGGGATTTAACTTCCCCGTAGCACTCCTGGTGGTCGCAGACGTTGTAGATATGGATCTTTTTCCGCCGGCCGTCCTTGATCCCCTCGATGACGCAGCCGATGTTGGTTTTCCCCTTGGTGCGGGGCCCGAGCGTTCCCGGGTCGGGCAGGATCGCCTTCAGGAACTGGAGCGGGACGATTTTCCGGCCCTCGAATTCTACCGGCTCGATGCTTGTCATGCCGACGTTCTGCAGCACGTTCAGGTGGGTCAGGTATTTTTCGGAAAACGTCATCCAGAACCGGATACGTTTCAGGCCCTTGAGGTGTTTGACCAGGGATTCCATTTCCTCGTGGTAGAGAAGATAGATATCCTTGGGGCCGATTTCCGGGAAGTCGTAGGTTTCCTTGAGCGCGAGCGGTTCGGTTTCCACCCATTGGCCGTTTTCCCAGTAGCGTCCCTTGGCCGAAATTTCCCGGATATTGATCTCGGGATTGAAGTTTGTGGCAAACGGGTAGCCGTGGTCGCCCGCGTTGGCGTCGAGAATGTCGACGTAGTGGATTTCGTCGAAGAAATGCTTCTGGGCATAGGCGCAGAAGACGTTGGTCACGCCCGGGTCGAACCCGGACCCGAGCAGACCCATGATCCCGGCCTTTCGGTAGGGCTCATCGTAGGGCCACTGCCAGTCGTAGGTGAACGCCGGCACATCGGGCGGTTCGTAGCTCGCCGTGTCCAGGTAG
The DNA here is from genome assembly GCA_003565135.1 of Verrucomicrobiota bacterium. Taxonomy (GTDB): domain Bacteria; phylum Verrucomicrobiota; class Verrucomicrobiia; order Opitutales; family T3Sed10-336; genus PXDC01. The sequence goes on along the minus strand of PXDC01000424.1, from coordinate 939 downwards.
TCGACGCCGGTTTCCAGGCAGGCGTCCATGATGGCCAGGTCCTGGTAGGGCAGGGCCACGTTGATGACCAGGTCCGGCCCGAAACGCCGAATCAGCTCCGCCACCTCCGCCTTGGAGTCGGCATCCACCTGGGCCGTTTCGATCGGCCGGTCCAGGTCGGCCGCGATGCGATCACACTTTTCCCGCGTGCGGCTGGCCAGGCAGATGTCGGTGAAGGTTTCCGGGGTCCGCGCGCACTTGCGAACCACGACGTTGCCCACGCCCCCGGCTCCGATGATCAGTACTTTTCCCATGGTCTCCGTAATTCTGGTCGAATCGTTTTAAACGTTGTTCACATGTTTGGCCGTCGCCGGGAAGCGGTCAAGCGGGGACTGTGTTGCGGGGGACGTTCCGGGAGAGACCGGATTTGAATCCCCGGGGTGCCGCGGACCCGGCGCCCGGGATGGGGCCTGATTGTGTTAAAAGTGTACTAACTGAGGGGTGGGGTTTTGGACGCACCGAAGGGGATAATGCTTCGGGGCACCGGGGGAGTGGGGTGTAAAAAGTCAAATATTGCCGTTGACAGTACAAAAGTGGACATCCTAGGATTTGCTCCGTTTTCCCAATCATTTCTTAATCGATACCTTAAATCAGAACCCAAACAACGCCACTGTATGAAATCGAAACTCCTGTTCTCCGCTCTCCTGGGATTTGCCGTCTCCGCCGGCACCGCCTTCGGACAAACCGTCCTCTTCGAGGATGACTTCAGCACTTCCGGTCCGGACGGTCTGCCGGATACATCGGTTTGGACTTATGATGGAAGATCTCCCGGCATCGATGACGGGGATCAGGATTTCAATCGCAATACAGTCAACAAATACATCGAGGTTACGTCGACGAACTCGGCGCAGTATTTCGGTACGTCAAACAATCCGTATGTTCGACTCTCCATGGAGAATG
>PXDC01000030.1 GCA_003565135.1 Verrucomicrobiota bacterium | reverse complement strand
GGGAGGCTGACGGTGCCTCGGAGGCGGAAGCCGATGGTTCCGCCGCGTCCGGAGCGGCTGCGTCCGAGGCCTCGGACGATCAATTGCAGCGTGCGGCGGAGGAGTTGCGGCGCCGGCGCGCGTTGCGTCAGCAATAGGAAACAACCGACAAGGGCCTCGGGGAATTTGACCCCGCGGGCGGTCGCGAGCAAACAGGGAATTGATGGACGGATTCAGGGTGAGGACGAGGGGGCGGCTCCGGCCGGTGAGATGGGAGCGGATCGTCGCCGTCCTGGTGGCGGTTGTGACCGGACCGGTCGCCGTCGCCGGCGAGACCTGGCGGAGCGAGCTCTACCCGGAGGATTGGGTGCCTCCGCACCAGAGGGAAGGGATCTCCTTTGTGGACGATCGTTTTCTCCAGGACTTTTCCTATGCGGGATATCACCGGGGCGACCGGCCGATTCCGGACGACCTGTCGCCGCTGGTTGACGTGGTTCTCGACTTCGAGGCCGATCCCACCGGCCGCGCCGATGCCACCGATGCCATTCAGGCGGCGATCGACTCGGTGGGCGAGCGCGGCGGCGGGGTTGTTTACCTTCCGCCCGGAACCTACCGTCTGTCGCTCCGGGAAGGAGAAGCGCACTGCCTGCGTATCCGGCATTCGAACGTGGTGCTGCGCGGTGCGGGCGAAGACCGGACCTTTCTGCGCAATGAAACCGTGGAGATGCGACAGCGGTCGGTTATCCTGGTGCGCCCCGACGGTCAACGGGGATTTCGTTCGCCGGTGGGCGACCCGCTCAAGGTTGCGCGTGACTACCCGGGACCCACCCGCGAAGTCGAATTGGATGATCTGGGCGACCTGGAGGAGGGCGAGTGGGTCGCCGTCCACAACCCCTTCACCGATCAACCTTCGGAGGCGGGTTCGTTTGTGGAGGATCTGAAAATGACGGAAGAGCCGTACGGGTCGTGGGTCGGTGACGGCGATCAATTGTACGGCCCGGTGTTTTACCGCCGGATCACCGGAATCGACCGGGAGGAACGGCGTATTCAGCTGGATGCGCCGACCCGCTGGTATCTGCTGCCCCGCGACGGCGCCCGGGTCTACCGCACGGGCGGGCTGCTGGAGGAAGTGGGTGTTGAAAACCTTTCCATCGGCAACCTCAGGCACCCGGGCGCGGTGTGGGGCGTGCGGGATTACCGGGAGGAGGGCACGCCCGGGTACGAGGTGCACGGATCGTGGTTGATACAATACAATGGAGTAACGAATTCATGGATACGAGCGGTTCATTCCTACAATCCCGGCAACAACAACGGAGCGCACCTCCTCTCGAACGGCATACTCCTTCGGGAGACGCGGGGGGTGACCCTGCAGGACCTGCATATCGGCCGGGCGCAGTATGGGGGAGGCGGGGGTAACGGGTACATGATTCGCCTGAGCGATGCCAATGAGAACCTGGTCCGGAACAGTTTCGTGCACCACTCGCGTCACGGTTTCGTGTTCTGGGGCATGTCCAGCACCGGGAACGTTATCCATCGCAGTGTCGACGAGACCACCCACCACCAGGCGGGCCACACCGGGGAGAGTCACCGGATCGGCGGGCGGGGAAGCGATCATCACGGCCGTTTCAGTGCATCGAACCTGATCGATTACTGTACGGGGCGCGATTCGTATTTCGAGGCGGTGTTTCGTGGAAACATCGCCGGTCCGGTCGCGCCGCACGGCCAGACGGCTTCCCAGTCGGTTTTCTGGAACACGGCCGGCGAGGGCGATGATTATCCCTACGCGGTGCGCACGGAACAGTTCGGATGGGGATACGCCATCGGGACGCGGGGCCCGAACTCCGAGGTGGCGACCGCTTCCGGACGCGCCGGAGCGGAGTCCCGTACCGCACCGGTCGACCACGTCGAGGGGATTGGACGGGGGGCAACCCTGGAGCCGATTTCGTTGTACCGCGACCAGTTGTTACGCCGGTTTGCCGCCCGATAACCGGGGGATTTCCCGGTTGCACCGGGGCGTTTCGCCCGTTAACGCTCATCCATGACAACGGCCCGGCCGGTTTACGAATGCAAATTCCATTAAAGAGATGAAATCACCCATCGGACTGGCCCTGCTGGCAATCGGCGGCCTGTTTCTGTTTTTTGCCTACCGCGCCATGGAATCGCCCGCCTCGCAGATTTCCGAGGCGTTTACAGGTTCCCCCACCGACCGGGCGATCGGGTTTCTAGTTCTCGGGATTGGGTTTCTGGGGGCCGGCGCCTGTTTTTTCCTCGGCGGAAAGAAGAAAAGGTAGCCGAACCGGGTGTTGATGCGACAGGATCGATCCCATGCTTCGCTGGGCCCTGGTATTCCTTATCATCGCCATCATTGCCGGTGTCTTCGGTTTTACCGGCATCGCGGGTGCGGCGGCGTGGATGGCCCAGGTGCTTTTCCTGGTTTTCCTGGTTTTGTTCGTGCTGATGCTGCTGTTTGGCCGCCGGTCGCCGCCGGCCTGAAGACTCAACCCTGATGGGGCAAGCTTGCCATATCCGGGTTAATCCGAATGGCACTTGGTTAAGCCCTCCATCGGTATCGATATCGGTATCGAAAATTCGCTAGAACAATTTCTATCAGTTATTTCGATAGCGATCCCGATTTCGATATTGAATAGAAAGATCCTTAACCGAGTAGCATTCGGGTTAATCGACGAAGCGCATCTGAACCGAGTCAATCAAGTGGTCCTGGACCACGATATTGCTCACCACCACAAGTTTGTCTCCCGACTGGACCTTGTCGCTTTCGGTGAGCATGCGGAGAGCCTCCCGGACCATCACCTCGGGGTCGGTATTGAAGTCCAGGGCGTAGGGTTCGACACCCCAGTGCAGGCGTAGGCGCCGCAGGGTTTCCCCGGAATTACTGAAGGCGAAGATGGGGGAACGGTGGGGCCGCAGCGCGGAGAGGATGGCCGCCAGTTGCCCGCGACGGGTGAAGACGAGCAGGCCGGCACTTTCCAGTTCATTGGCCATAACCACGGCCGAACGCAGCATGCGTGCCTTGTCCGAGGTGAGCTCGATGGCGTTGGCAAACCCGGCGCCACCGGAGCGTTCGATCCGGCGGCAAATCCGGTCGAGGACCTCGACGCATTCCTGGGGATATTTTCCGACCGTGGTTTCGCCCGAAAGCATCACGCAGTCCCCCTGCTCGTAGGCGGCGTTGGCCACATCGGTGACCTCCGCGCGGGTGGGGAGGGGAACCTGAATCATCGACTCCAGCATGTGCGTGGCGATGATTACCGGTTTTCCCAATTGGAGGCAGGACTTGACCGCCCGCCGCTGTATGATCGGCAGTTCTTCGTAGGGGCACTCGATGCCGAGATCGCCGCGCGCGACCATAAGCGCATCGCTCTCATCGATGATCTCGTCCAGGTTGCGAACCGCGAGCTGATCCTCGATTTTGGCAATGATCCCGGCGTTGGATCGGTTCTCCCGCAGAAAAGTCCGCAGGAGCTCGACATCGGCCCGCTCGCGAACAAAGGAAAGGGCGAAGAGATCGATGCCCGCCTCGATGCCGACGCGGACATCCTCCCGGTCCTTGGCCGTCAGGGGCGGCAGGTTCACCTTGACGCCGGGGAGATTGATGTGGCGGCGGCTCTCGAGCTTCCCCGGGGACAGTACCTCGCACCGAATGCGCGCGTGATTTTTCTGCAGGACCTTGAGCTGGATGAGGCCGTTGTCCACCAGCACGGTGTCGCCCACGTGGATGTCGTCGATAAGATTCCGGTAGTTGACGTCCACCGATCGGACCTCCTCGTCGTTTTCCTCCTGTGAGCCGGGTTTGACGATGAAATCAAAGATCTCGCCCGGCTTGAGCTCGATGGGCGAGGAAACGTCCCCGGTGCGAATCTCGGGTCCCTTGACATCCATCATGACGGCGATGTCACGTCCCGCCCGTTCACCGGCGGAGCGAATACGCCGGACGATGTCGCGGGTCCATTCGTGGGTG
>PXDC01000474.1 GCA_003565135.1 Verrucomicrobiota bacterium | reverse complement strand
GAGCTCCACCATCTGCCGCCAGGCGGTGGTCTGGGACGCGAAGAACGCGGCCCCCAGGAGGGCGGTCAAACCCAGGATCCTGTAGGCGTCGAGGCGCCGGTCACCCTGCAGCAGGTGCCGGGCCCGCTCCAGGCTTCTTTGCCGGCGACCGAGGCGATGTTGACGATGCTACCGCGAAGGCCTGCGACCTCCGGATTCTCCCGCATTCGGCGGAAGGCTTCGCGCGCGCACCAGAAGGCGCCGTAGAGGTTGGTCTTGAGCACGCGGTCGAAGTCCTCGGTCGCCGTTTCCGCGATCGTGTCCCAGGTGCCGATACCGGCGTTATTGATCAGGAGATCGATTGCACCGAAACGTTCGGCCGCCCGGGAGATCAGCGCGATGCAATCGGCCTCCCGCGATACGTCGGCGGTTACGGGTTCGACCTCGACGCCGTGGCGCTCGCGCAGGTCGTCGGCGGTGCGCCGGTTGGCCTCTTCCCGCCGGCCGGCGATCACCAAACGGGTGCCCGTTCCGGCGAGGGCGCCGGCGACGGCCCGACCGATGCCGCTGTTTCCGCCGGTAACGACGGCCGTCCTGGCATTTCGGGAGCTCATTCGGGAAGCGAATCGAAAAAGAGGGCGCGGGCCTCCTGATTGTAGTCGGTGTAGGTGCGGTATTCCCCGTGCAGCCAGACGAGCGCCCAGGTATCGCCTTCGGCGGCGACGATGGGGCGAAGATTGTCTTTATCCGAGGATGTTGTCACGGGGGTCCATCTCCAGGTTGCGCCGCGGTCCGATGTCACGCCCTGGAAGATCTCGTACCTCGGTTTGCCGTCGACTTCGATCCGTTCACCGGTTTCCGGATAAACATCGGCCGATATAAAGACGACATCCGGGGTTTCGGGGTGAAGCGTGATCAAGCCGGTGTAGTGGTCTTCGCGAGGGTAGAGCCGGGTGCCGGCAAAGGCGATCTCATAGTCGTGCCACCGCTCGCCGTCCCAGCGGGCGTAGCGGTAACGGTGGTCCATGCCACCCTCGCCGGGAGCGATCCGGTCCTTGGTGACGGAATAGGCGATGTAGGGATGGCCATCGGCGTCCAGCTCGATGTCGCTCGTCCAGGCGACGTTGTCGTCGTCCCCGGCGAATACCCGGGTGAAGGCATCGGCGGATGGAGCCCCTTCGCGGAAGATGTCATCGTCGACAACGGTCCCGTCGCTTTGGTGCGCTTTCCCGTCGCGTATAAAACCGTGGTAAATACTGTTGGCGTAGTTGCGCGGGTGATGCTCGGTAGTGATGAAGTGGATCTCGTTGATACCGTTGCCCGTGTAGCGCGGGTACGGCCGCTGGCCGCTGCCGCCCCCGTCGATGAGGCGTCCGCCGTAGCGCCAGGAGGCGGCGTCATCTTCGGAAACGATAAAATTGGGATCCCATTCCCGTGTCCGGGTAAAATTGTAGATGCGCCCGCTGTCGCCCTCATCGGAAAGGCGGTAGAGATTCGAATAAGTGGTCCGGGCCTGGTGGTCGAATTGCCGCTCGGGTTCCCAGGTAGTGGCGTTCCCGGGTTCCCGGGAGAGGCGCCAATGGGTATAGGGGCCGTTGTGCCGGGAGTAGGCCGCGAGGTAGCGGCCGTCCGGCAGGGCCATAAGTCCGGGAACGGCGTGATCGTTTGCGTGCAGGCGTTCGTGCAGCACGACGATTTCGGTTTCTCCGGTGCCGATTTTGTGAACGGTCACCGTGATATCGCCCTCGGCGCTGACCCCGGCCAGGAGCAATTGGCCCCGGTCGATGACCGCCCGTTCGTCCTGGAACCAACACCAACTGGTGTCGGGGTTCAGAACGGTCGGCTCGGGGAAGGCGGGTTCGCCGGCGGCCGCTCCGGCCGCTGCCGCCAGCGGGAGGGCGGCGAGGGTGCAGCGAAGTTTCCGGACGCGCGAGGAAAACGGGCTTTCAGATGTCATGGCTTCGAGGGTGATGAGATCGCGATCGGTCGTTTCTTTGAGGCTGTTGATGCTCCTACGGATGGCAACGGAATTGTTGGGGGTTGAATCGTAGGGCGGCGGGAATTATTTCCAGGACATGAACCTGACATTTCTGGGGACCTGCTCCGGGACCGAACCCGTACCCGGGCGGCATCATTCATCGGTAATTCTGGAGTACGGCGGGAAGCTCTACTGGTTCGATGCCGGCGAGAGCTGCGCCTATACGGCTCACCTGGCGGGCTTCGATCTGTTGGCGACACGGGCGATCTTTATCACCCACGGCCATCTCGATCACGTTGGAGGGTTGCCGCACCTGGTATGGACGATCCACAAACTTGCGGGTCTGCGGGGCGGGGCACCCCGGAACGAAGCGCGGACAATTCCGGTGCGCATCCCGGACCCCGCGATCTGGGAGGGCGTGGGACAGCTCCTGCGCGCCGGCCGGCCGGCCGGCAGGTGGCGTTCGAAGCGGCATCCTACGGGGACGGAATGCTCTTCGGGGAGGAGGGGTTTTCGGTACGCGCCCGGCACAACCGGCACCTGGGCGAACCGGCACCGGGCGAACCATGGCGGTCCTTTTCATTTCGGGTCGAGGGAGAAGGCCGATCCGTGGTTTTTTCCGGCGATTTGGAACATATCAGCGAGTTGGAGCCGCTCCTGCGGGAATCCGGCGGGGCGGATCTCCTGCTCATGGAAACCGGACATCACCGGGTCGAGGAGGTTGCGGTCTGGCTGCTGGAGCATCGCATCGCGTTCGGGCGGCTCGGCTTCACTCACCACGGCCGGGCGATTCTGGCGGACCGGGAAGGGGAGTTGCGCAAAGCCACGGCGCTCTTGGGTGAACGGGTCTTTATCGCGGAGGACGGAATGACGGTTCAGGTTTGAGCGGGGCGGCATGGAGGAGCCGCCCCGACCCACACCGTTTTCTGTTGGTTATGTTACTTTACCACTTTGGGGAAGTTGCCATGCCGGCAGGTGCGGGTAAAATCGTATTTCTTCCATCACGATCACAGAAATCCTCACTTAGTAATCTGGAGGAACCAAAATTATGAGCCCTGAAAAACTTAAGCGACTTCGTCCTGTTACTTGTTTCACCGTCATTGCCGCCACGGTGATGATGGCTGTCAACCTCGCCGCCTTCGATCTTTATTGGACCGAGGAGGACACGATTATGGCGTCGGATATCGACGGCGGGAATGTGACCGAGATATTCAACGGCGAAAACATGCACGGCTTTGCCGTCGACGTCGCGGTCGCGGACGATTTTATATACTGGACCGACAACGCCGGGGTCAGTGATGCCGGAGGTGTCTGGCGGGCGGAACGCGATGGCAGCAACGCCGAATTGTTTATTGAAAACGACGGTAACATCAGCAATCCGCAGTTCCTGGCTATCGATGACGTCAACGGGAAGATCTATGTATCGGACTGGGTCAACGGGATCTTTGTTGCCGAACTTGCCGACGGGAGCGGACTCGCCAATGTGGCCAATCCCGCCGCAAGCAATACCGGTATCGCTCTCCGGGGCGACGACGAGATCCTGTCGCTTTCCGCGGCCGGCGAGAACACTGCTTTGTATTCGACCGACGTGAATACCGGGAGCACCAGCACCGTGACCACCTCGCTTCTCGGGAACCACCAGCAGTACGGGCTGGTGTATGCGCCGGATACCGACATGGCGTACGTGACCAATTTTGCCGACGGAACCCTCGTCACGTACGATTTTGCCGACGACGATGTCCAATACCTCCGGGGCGGATTCTCCAACCTCCTCGGGGCCAAGCTGAGCCCCTCCGGGACGCATATACTGCTGGTCGAGCGCGGGCTGGGCGTGAGTGTTTACCAGATCAGCGACGGGCAGGTGGAGCGGATCGTTCCGGGAGACGCGCACTTCGGTGTGGCGGCATCGGTAGATCCGGCGGACATCGAAACCTTCGATGACCGTATCTTGTACCGGGACGATTTCTCGGGCGGCGAACCGAATGGCTGGTTCTTCGAGTTCGAACCCGCCAGT
>PXDC01000370.1 GCA_003565135.1 Verrucomicrobiota bacterium | reverse complement strand
AGGACGAGGCCACGATACGGCCGTCGAATTCGATGCATATCTGGCCCTCGGGAAAGTGGGCGAGCTGGCTTTCGATGTGTTCGCGCCGCCATGGAGTCATTCCCGGAAAACAGCGTTTCTGCAGTTCCACCAACTGCGGGAAATCCTCCAGCGCAATTCCCCGGACTTTGATTTGTTTCTGGATGGCCTCAAGATCGAGTTCGGACATAAAGGTGAAATGGGTGAGCGGTTGGCCTGGCGGTGGCCGAGATTAAGCTTACGGAAAGTTCGAATGGGTTCAACCCTTATGCCGTGGGGACGTTCAGGTCGGCGGGCGGCCGGCGCCGGCCAGGTCGAGGACGCTGGCACAGGTTTCGATCAGGCGGGTGCGTATGGGGCTGCTGCGCCGGTTGAACTCCTTTTGCCTGGCTTCGTACTCCCGTTTCCCGTCCGCGGTTTCGATCTTGATAGGTGCAAACCCGAGAGAGCTGAGGTCGTAAGGGCTCGCACGCATGTCGATCTCCCTGATTTCGCAGGCCAGCTCAAAGCAGTCGGCAACCAGCTCCGAAGCCGTCCAGGGCGCGAGCTTGTAGGCCCACTTGTAGAGGTCCATATTGGTGTGCAGACATCCGGCCTGCTCGAAGTCGATTCGGGTGTGCTTTTCCGGCCTCAGGCGATTGAGGGGCCGGGCGGCGGGGGAAAAGAATCGGTAGGCGTCGTAGTGGGAACAACAGATGGATTGTGCCCGAACGATTTCTCCGAGCTCGCGGCGGGAAAAGCGCAGCGGATATTTCCGGTGACGGATCTCTTCGGCTTCATAAAGCATGGCCCATTCGTGCAGGCCGTAACAACCGAAGCGGGCGGGACGATCCCGGGAGGCGCCCAGAAGGTCGGCGATCCAGGCGATTGCTTCGATGCGCTTGGGTGTGAGCCGAGACACGTCCAGGGTGACGCCGTCGGGGACAGCCGTGTATTCCCGCCATTGGAAAAATCGGCCGGCCTCCGTGCCGGTGAGGATTAAACCCGGACCCGGGCTCCACCTGAGCAACTGACCCGGACGGTGGGAATAATAGGTGAAAAGAAAATCGTAAACCGGATGGTCTTCACCCCGGGAGGCACGGGCCAACCGAGCGTCAACCCACGGTCTGACCCGCCTCTCATGGGCGGCGACCCGGCGTCGCCATTCACTTGAAGGGAGGCGGGCGTATCGGTGGGAAATCTCGGCGTGCATGGGAATTCAGGTTGATCGATCGGTTTTCCTGCCGGGGAAAAATGTATTCTCGCGTATATCCAGGGATTTTGTCAAAAGGGTGGCCGGGAATGTTATCATTTCCGAGAACCTGATTTGACCCTGATGTGGCAGAAATCGCGAAAGTTCGTCAGACGGACCCAAAACCGGCGCAGGAATCGTACTGGAGTACGGGAGCGAGCCGGTTGCCGGGCCGACGCAGCCATGGCGGGCTTGTTCGATTTAACGTTCGGGCAAACCCCATGGGAACAAGGACCTAACGTACTTTTTCCCGGAACGCGTTTGCCATGTCGGGCCTGATTTAGCTGTAGCTGTGGAAGCAGGGTTGAGAGACAACGAAAGGGTGCGAATCGACAAGTGGCTCTGGGCCGTACGGGTGTTCAAGACGCGGTCACGGGCCGCAGAGGCATGTGCGTCCGGGAATGTCAGGGTGGGAGAGGTGCGGGCAAAGGCTTCGCGTGGTGTTGGGATCGGGGATATTGTTTCGGTCAGGGAGATCGGCTTAACGCGGGTCTTGCGTGTCAAGGGTCTGGCCGAAAAGCGAATGAGTGCCTCCCGGGTGCCCGGGTTTATGGAAGACCTTACCCCGGCCGATGAGCACGAAAGGCGAAAAGCGGAAATTCAGGCGAATCCGTTCCGGCGGAGCAAGGGAGAGGGACGGCCAACCAAACGCGAGCGCCGCATCCTCGATATGCTCCGACGGATGGATTGAGGGGCGGGGCAGCCTGGAGGGGTCGAGGTAGGTGGCGTTGGGCCGTGGGGGGCGGTTCGATTGGGGCGAAAAGGGATGGTGATTTTTGGGCGCAAATGGCATAGACGGGAAGAATGAAAAGGAAAAAAGCTGCCGATGCCGGCGAGAAGCCGAAAAAGAAGGCGTTGTACACGGCTAAATTGGAGGACGCTCAATTGGAGAAACTTGAGCGGCTGTGCGAGGGAAAGCTCTGGGAGCGGTTTGAGGTGGATTATGCCCGTTATGCGTTCAAGGGGACCGCGGTGAATGTGGTCGCTTATAAGAGCGGGAAGGTTGTGATCCAGGGTAAGGGAACCGAGGATTTTATTGTCAATGTGCTCGAGCCCGAAGTGACCGGAGAGGCGCGGTTCGGCTATGACGAGGTTTACCATCCGGAGTGGTTCGAACCGCACGCGGGACTCGATGAGAGCGGCAAGGGCGATTTTTTCGGTCCCATCGTGTGTGCGACGGTCATCGCGGATAAGGCGGCGGTGGAAGCGTGGTTGAAAGCGGGAATCCGCGACAGCAAATCGATAGCCGACGGACCCATACTCAAATACGACCAAATGATCCGGGAGACGGAGGGCGCGGTGGCGGAAACCGTATTCTGCGGGATGCGCAAGTACAACGAGTTGATGGCGCGGCCGGGTGGGAACGTAAACCGCCTGATGGCCTGGCAGCACGCCAAGGCGCTGGAGAAAGCCCTGCAGCGGAAAACGGTCGGACGGGGCCTCCTGGACCAGTTCTCCAAGCAGCCCTTGGTTCAAAGGTACTTCAAGGACACGGACTTCGTGCTCGAAATGCGTACCAGGGCGGAATCGGACCCGGTAGTGGCGGCCGCTTCGGTGGTCGCCCGGGCCGAGTATGTCCGGCAAATGAAAAAACTTGGCGACCGCTTCGGTGAGAAACTGCAGAAAGGCGCGAGCGCCAGAGTTAAAGAACAGGCCGGCCAAATTATTCGGAAATTAGGTCCCGCCGCCCTGGCGGACTTCGCGAAGCTCCATTTCCGAACGGCACACGAAGTTGTGGAGGCAGAAGGGGTTCAGGGACAAATTGAGCTTCCGCCATTAAAACCCGCTTTTAAGAGGGCGGGCGACGTTTGATTTTTCATGGCACAGGGCTCAGGACAATCACTTCACTCGTTTGATCTGGCGCAAACGGGATCCTGGGATTTCCTGGCCGGGGTCGACGAGGCCGGACGGGGCGCTTTGGCGGGACCGGTTGTCGCCGGCGCGGTACTGGTTTCCCGGGAGTTCTACCAGAGCCGGGCGGGCCGGGCTTCGATCGGGTTCGTGAACGATTCCAAACAGCTCTCGCCCGGCGCGCGGGAGCGGGCGTTTGAGGAAATAAACCAACTCTGTGCATCCGGGGCGATATGGGGTGCGAGCGGCTGTGCGTCGGTCGATGAAATCGCCGAGAACAATATTCTGGGTGCCACCGGGTTGGCGATGCAGCGAGCCGTGGAGGGTCTGCTCGGGGAGTACGGCAGGGGCGAGGTGGCCTTCCTGGCTGACGGCGACGGGCTGTTGGCCCGATCGACGCCGGGCGCGCCCACCGTACGACTCCTGATCGATGGCCGTCCCCTGAAGAGATTTCCCTATCTCCATACCGGCGTTATAAAAGGCGACGGCCTTTCCCTTGCCATCGCCATGGCCTCCATCGTGGCGAAGGTCACGCGGGATCGGATGATGCAAGAACTTGATTGTGAGTATCCCACGTTTGGTTTTTCGCGCCACAAAGGCTACGGCACGGCAGCACATCTGCGAGCTCTGCGCAATGAAGGCCCATGCCCGGTTCACCGGCTGGGATTCCTGCGCAAACTGTAAACGAATCTATCCTTTATAATCAATAATTAGCCAGTCTATTTATTGACATGAGGGTGAGTTGGGTGGCAGGATTGGGATCATGAGTTCGATACGGATCAAGTCATTAAATCGCACGGCGGTGTACCATTGCATGAGCCGGGTGGCGGGTAAGGCGCATTTGCTGGGGGTGATGGAGCGTGAGGTGTTTCGT
>PXDC01000077.1 GCA_003565135.1 Verrucomicrobiota bacterium | reverse complement strand
GGTTCGAATGCCTCCCAGGAATTCTCCCCGTCGCCGTGCAGGTCCTGCCATTCGTCGAGGTCGGTGCTCACTTCCACGCGATAAACCAGATCGCTGCGATCGTCCCGGCCGTCCCGCCCTTCGGGTTTGCGGAAGACGAGGCCCAGGTGATCCCGTCCCTCGATGGCCGCGATGTCGACCTTCGGCAGATAGGCTTCCGCCGGCTCATTCGGGTCGTAGTCCAGGGCGTAAGCCAGGAGGTTGGGACGGCCGTCGCCGGAGGCGTCGGCCGCGAGGTCGGTATCGGCGTCGTGGGCCCTTTCCCGGAAGGTATCGAGACGCCACCAGTCCGCCGGCCGCGGATCGACGAGGAAGAAGAAGGTGTGGGGATCACCCGTACTGGTGGCGCCGTCCGCCGCCAGGGTTCCGGAGGGCGTCATTTCCAGCAGGTAGATGCCGCGTTCGCGAAAGACCCAGTTTTGATGGGAGTGTCCCCCGGCGAATTCGCGTTTCATCCCGTAGGGAGGGCCGTCGCGGGTGGTGTCCATCAGCATGTTGGGACCCCCGGTGTAGAGAAAAAAATCTCCCGGACCCGCGAAGCCGGTCAATTCGAGGTGAAACTCGCCCCCCAGGTCGCCGGTGAAGACGCCGTTGGGCACTCCGTAGCCGTTGAAACCGAGAAAGAGCACACCGGATTCTTCGCTGGTGAGGATCCGGTAGTACGTATCGCCCTCGCTGCCCAGAAAGGAGAAGTCCTCGGGCGGATCCGACTCGAGGGTCCTTTTTCCGGCGTCGGTCAGGAGGAGGATGGCTCGGTCCGGCGACAGAATTTCGTCACCCGCACCCGCCTCCCCGGAGTCGCCGCGGTCCACGCGCATGCGCCACTGGTCGGTTTCCGGATCGTAGGTCGTACCGAGATCGGTGTGGCCGGTCGAGACCACGCTCCAATCGCCCCATTCGGATTCGGCCGCGGTGCGGTGGAGCGGTCCGCCCGTCAGCAGGGCGGCAACCATCGGGACCAGGACCGGTCGGTAGAATGATGTGCGTGAAGTCATCGTGCGGGAAGGGAAGCGGCGTTCTGGCGATCGACCGCGAAAGGGGGCCGGTTTACTCCCGGGCTTCCGGGGGCAGGGCGATATTTTCGCCCGCTTCGATGCGGCGCCGGACCTCCGTCGCCGCCAGGCTCGCCACATGGGTGTCCGCGTAGAGGTAATTGGCGCTCCCGTTGGTCCGGTCCGGCGTTCGCCGCCCGCTGCGGTGCCGGTCGGGGGCGATGTCGTTGATAACGGCCTGCCAGTTGTTGGCCCATTGGGCCGCGTGAGTGTGGTCGTCGGTGGCGGTAATGCCCCGGTGATCGGCTTCGATGAAGGCGAGCTTTGTGCGCGAAGGTGTCTGCATGGAGTCCAGGTGCCGGAAGTCGTCCCCGATCGGCTGCCCGAATTCATCCTCGGCCGGCGTAAAGATAAGGTCGTTCATGATGTAACTGGTGGCGTAATCGACCTTGCGCATTTCATCGGCCCGCGGGTCGACCGGACAAATACGCACGTCGTGGACGTCGTCCAGATACTCGGCCAGGGAAAAAATCCACGAATCCCGCACGTCGAAATGGGACGTCCCGGGTAACCGACCCTCGTTGTCGTCGGCAAAAAGGCGGAGAGCGGTGCCGATCTGCCTCATGTTCGACGCGCATTGCGAGCGGTAGGCGGCCGACCTCGCCTGCCCGAGAATCGGAATCAGGATGGCACCGAGGATCCCGATAACGGCAATCACCGTCAGCAGCTCGATAAGGGAGAACCCGCTTTGGTTGATGCGATATTTTGGCATTAGGTTGGTTTTAAAACCGGCCGGCCCCAGCTATCGGGTAATGTGCTGGATTTGCCATTCACGTCAATCGGGATTCCGATTTTTCGTGGCGGAAAATACCTCGAGCGTCCGGCGCCCGGTTCGGTTGCGGGGACTCCGGGGACACAAACGGTCGGGCCGGGGGCGAAACTGATGCGTAGAAATCGCATTTCGGGTCGTGCACGGCGAAGCTTGTTTCCGGGATCTTTGCGCTCATAGGCGATCCCGCAATTCCTCCAGTGTCGGGACCGGTTCGAGACAGGTCGTTCCGACACACAACTGGTACCCCTCCGGCTGGTCGCCATCGGTTGCTTCACAGGCGAACAGGCGTTGCCAGGTGTTTTCGCGGATAAAAGCCGCCAAAGCCTCGGTTTCGCCGATCCCCTTGAATTTGAGCGTGGCCCACCCCGCCTGGTCCGCCGCGATCGCGTCCAGGGCGTGCGGGATGCCGTTGGGCACCTTCCGGGCGAACCCGGCGTACGCTTTCCGCAGGCGGGCGAAGGCCTTCCGGTAGCCTTCCTCCCCGGTCAGCGTGTAAAGCCGGGAAAAGACGTGCAGGAGGGAGGAGTTTCCGGCGGGGGTGGCGTTATCCCACCATTCCTTGCGCCGGCTCACCAGTTTTTCGTGATCGTCGGAGGTGAAGAAGAAACCGACGGCGGACGGGTCGGCGAAGTGTTCGGTTATCGACTCGGCCATGCTCCGGCACCGGTCGAGGAAGCGGGCGGCGCTTCCTTTTTCGTAGAAGTCGGAGTAGGCCCCCAGCGCCAGCATGGCCTCGGCGAAAAAGGCATAGTCGTCGAGATAACCGTTGAGGGCGGGTTGCCGGTGATAGACCGAATAGAGGCGGTTGCCGTCGAACCGCATTTCGTCCCAGATAAAGTCCGCCGCCCGTCGCGCCGCCTCGAACAGGTCCCTCCGCCCGAGGTAGAACCCGGCTTCGGCCAGTCCCTTGATCATCAAACTGTTCCAGGATACAAGGTGTTTGTGGTCGGTGGCCGGGCGGGTTCGCCGGTTCCGCGCCTCCAGGAGCTTTTCCCGCGCCTCGCGCAGGGCCTCGCGTTCCGGAAATTCCCCGGCGGCCAGGGCGGGGTTGGACCGGCCGTGCTCAAAGTTGCCTTCGGCCGTAATGTTGTAGGCCTGGCAGAAGCGCTGTCCGGCATCCCGGCCGAGAACCGAAATCAATTCCTCCGGCGTCCACAAGTAGAATTTTCCCTCCTCGCCTTCGCTGTCCGCGTCGATCGATGAATAGAAGAGCCCGGTTTCCGGTGACCGCATTTCCCGGATAACCCAGTCGGCCGTTTCCGCGGCCACGGCCCGGTAGAGAGGATCGCGGTAGCGCTGCCAGGCCCGGGTGTAGGTTTGCAGCAGCAGGCCGTTGTCGTAGAGCATCTTTTCGAAGTGGGGGATCAGCCAGTAACGGTCGGTGCTGTACCGGGTAAAGCCGCCCCCGACCTGGTCGTAAAGCCCGCCGTGGGCCATCCCCCGCAAGGTGGTTTCGACCACCTGGTCCAGGCGCTTTTCGCTATCGGTCTCGTCTCCGGCGCGTCCGGCCTCCAGCAGGCGCCGGGTCTCCATGAGAAAGTTGAGGGCGGCCGAAGCCGGGAATTTCGGGGCGTTTCCGAATCCCCCGAAATCATCGTCGTGGTGCTGGCAGATGGCCCCGGCGGCCCCGGCAAGGGCGTCCGCGTCCAGCGGGTCGGTGCTGGTCGCCACCGGTGTGTTCATCGCCTCTAGATTGTGCAGGATGTTGCCGGCGTTCTCCTCCAGCTTCTCCTTTTCGCGATCGTAGTAATCGCGGATTCGCATCAGCAGCTGGGGCCACGGAATCATGTTGTTGCCGCGGTCCTCCGGCGGGAAATAGGTGCCGCCGAAGAAGGGCCGGCCATCCGGAAAACAGAACGCGTTCAGCGGCCAGCCCCCGTGCTGGGCGATCATCTGCACCGCCTCCATGTAGATCTGGTCGACGTCGGGGCGCTCCTCCCGGTCCACCTTGACGCACACGAAGTGTTTGTTCATCAGTCCGGCGATGTAGTCGTTTTCAAACGACTCGTGGGCCATGACGTGACACCAGTGGCAGGAGGAGTAACCGATGCTGACCAGGACGGGTTTATTCTCACTTTTCGCCCGGGTAAAAGCTTCGTCTCCCCACGGGTACCAGTCCACGGGGTTTTCCGCGTGTTGACGCAGGTACAGGCTCGATTCGTTGGCAAGACGGTTGGGCATTCCCTCAATCTACGGGTGAACGCATCCGATTTAAAGAGGGAAATCCTTGCGCCGGTGCGGCGCGGTCGCAGGATGGAAAACGAAACCGGGCCGGTTGCTCCGTGTCCGTAAATCCGTGTTCATCCATTCCCGGCTTATGAAAATCCCACGCCCCCTTTTCCGCGTCCTCGGTATTGCCCTAACCGGTCTGGTTCCGCTCACGGCCGGCGGGGAGGTTGTGTCCGGGGCCGAGCGCCTCGCCGCAGGCGGCTTCTCAAGCCTGGAGAATCAGCGTGCCGGCCTGATCACGAACCATACCGCCACGGTCGGCGACCGGCACCTGGCCGACCTGTTGCACGAATCGCCCGCGGTCGCCCTGACCGCTCTCTTTGGCCCGGAACACGGCATCCGGGGAGACGCTCCGGCGGGTGCGCGAATCGACGACGACGTCGATTCCGCCACCGGGGTTCCGGTCCACAGCCTCTACGGCGAAATCCGGAAGCCGACCCCGGGCATGCTCGAGGAGGTCGACGTCCTCCTTTTCGATATCCAGGATGTCGGCGCGCGTTTCTACACCTACATTTCGACCATGGGCTACGGCATGCAGGCGGCGGCGGAGAAAGGCATCCCGTTTGTCGTTCTGGACCGGCCGAATCCGCTCGGCGGGGATCTCGTGGAAGGGTTCGTGCTCGAGCCGGGCCACGAGTCTTTTGTCGGCCTCTACCCGATACCGGTGGTTCACGGCATGACCGTCGGGGAGCTGGCCCTGATGATCCAGGGGGAGGGGATGCTGGAGGGTCTGGAACACCTCGATCTCACGGTGGTGGAAGCGGAGGGTTGGCAACGAAGTATGCGTTGGCCCTCGACGGGATGGCGATGGAATCCTCCCAGCCCGAATATCCCGGATTTTGAAACCGCCCTGATTTATCCCGGAGCGTGCTTCTTTGAGGGAACCACGGCCAGCGAGGGCCGCGGGACCCGCGAACCCTTCCGGGTGGTCGGGGCGCCCTGGATTGATTCCGGCGAGCTGGCCGCCGACCTCAACGCTCGAAATATTCCCGGACTCGCCTTCGAGGCGGTTACCTTTACCCCGGTCGCCATCGAGGGGATGGCGACCCGGCCGAAATTCCGCGATGTCGAGATCCACGGGGTGCGGCACATCGTGGAGGAACCGGAGGCGATCAGACCGGTCGAGGCCGGAGTCCACCTCCTGGACGCCTTTCTGGCGCAGGCCCCGGACCGAGGGGATTTCTTTCGCGAGGCCCGTATGGAACGGCTGGCCGGCACCAGCCGCCTGCATCGCTCCCTGCTCGAGGGCAAAACGCCGGATGACATCGCGGCCTCCTGGGCGGAGGGCGTGGCCGCGTTCCGGGAGCTGCGGGCGCCGTACCTGCGCTATTGATGGGTTCCGATGGCGCCGTCCGGATCCGGGGAGGGGCGGTGTCCGGTTCCTTTGAGGTAGCGGATTCGTCCGTCCGGGGCGGAGCGCCGGAGGTTACGGACTGTCGGAGGCGGTGTTGATCGTGATCCGGGAACCGGATTGGGTGCCGTGCGCCTCGTTATTGCTGCGATTGTCGGTATTCGCCTCAACCGTGCAACCCGTAAGCAGTGCCGCGGCCAGAACGGTCAGGCCGAGGATTCCCAGGAGCGCGAGGTCGTGCAGGTGCGTTTTCATGGACTCTCGGACAAACCTAACCGGGGAGGGATCCGTGTGCAAGCCTTTCGGATTTTTCCCGGGGCAAAGGCGGGCGCAGCGGTTCGGCGAGACAGCGTGCATAACAAAGCGGTGTGCCTTGCTTGTGCGCCGCCGGCTGCCGGTGATTGTTTTCTTGCCCGGATTTTGGCGGCGGGTTATACCTTGTTTGCGAATCACGATGGTGATGGTGAACGGTCAAGAGGACCGGTTGACCGATCCGATGGGTTTCGCTGTTCCGCGGTGGATCGTCACCGGGACAAAAAAAAGGGGAACGTTATGAAGATTACGGATGATGTGCAAAAGGCGATAAACGCCCAGATTCAAATGGAGCTTGCCTCGGCCTACACTTATTTGTCCATGGCGGCCTATTTCGACGAGCATGCCTTCGATGGGTTCGCCCATTGGATGCAGTTACAGCGCCGGGAGGAGGAAGAGCACGCCATGCGTTTTTACCGGTACCTGCACGACCGTGACGGCAGGATCGAGCTGCAGGCTCTGGAGAAACCGCCGCGCGACTTCGCCAGTCCGTTGGATGTCTTTGAGCAGAGCCTGGAGAACGAGCGCAAGGTGACGGCAAGTATTCACTCGCTTTACGAGCTCGCCCAAAAGGAAAAGGACCACGCCACGGTCTCCATGCTCGCCTGGTTTATCGATGAACAGGTGGAGGAGGAGAAGAGTGCCCTGGAGATGGTGGATAAACTCAAGCTGGCCGGAGACCACCCGGGCGCCCTGCTCATTCTCGATAAAGAGGCCGCCGGTCGGAACGCGGAATAACGGCCGGCGCTTCCGGCATCCGCGGCTTTCTCCGTTCCGGACAGTCCATTCAGTCAGCCTGCTATGATGAGACATGGAAAAACGCCCTGTACCCGTTACCCGGCCCCGGCCGGGACGTTGACGTGCGTGCTGCTTGCCGCGGGTATCCTTCTCAACGCGTCGTGTACGCCCGAATCAACGCCGGATGACGAGGGTCCGGCGGAGACCGCGGAAACGGAAGCGGTCGGGGATTCGCCTTCGGGGCCCGTCACCGAACGGGGACCCGATTCCTCGGATTACGTCACCTGGTCGATCGAGGACCAGCCCGAAACGTTTTCGCCCGGAGAAACGCGTGCGTTGCGGCTGCGACTGCAATTGGAACCGGGCTGGCACGTGATGGCCAACCCCGCGTCCATGGAGTTTCTCATTCCGACCGAGCTCAATTTTCCGGATTCCCGGGCCGCGACCGTCACCGATACGGAGTACCCGGAAGGGGAGTCTTTGGAGGTCGCCGCCCTGGATACGTCCGTCCGAGTTTACAAGGACACGGTTGATATCCCCTTTACGCTGGCCATAGACGAGGAGGCCGAAAGCGGACGGCACCGGATCACGGGAACGCTGCGCATTCAAGCGTGCGACGACTCGGTCTGTCTCGCTCCGGCAACCCTTCCGGTCGAACTCGCATTCAGCGTCGAACGGCCGTGAGCCGGAGCGTTACTCACTTATTGGAAAAAGTAGCGAATACCGACGGCCGCGTTCAAACTCAGGCGTGAACTGGGGACGACATCGAGGATGGGCACGATCTCGCCGAATACTTCGAGCGGGACTTCCTCGATGTGGTAGGCGATTCCCACCGGCACACGGACGCCGACGCGATCGGATTTACCCTCGCGGCCCTTGAAGCGCGCTCCGATTCCGGCGTAGACGGGCAGGTGCCCCTTTTCGACCGGAATCATGTTGAAGTCATGAAAGAGGTAGCTGCCGTGTAGATGCAGCGATGTTCGTCCCTCGAAGGACCAACCGGCGGCGGCGTCGAATGCGGTCGCATCACTCACCCAGTGCTTTAAGCTCAAGCCGGTGGGTTCGCCCACGATGACACCGATTCCGAATCCATCGTTATGTTGCGCTTGCAGCAGCGGGTTGAGCGCAAACAGCGCCGCGATACCGGCGAAAAAATGTTTTTTGGCAGACGTCATGAGAACCTCCGGGTTTTAGCGTTTGAGACCTAAGGCCTTTATCCCCTAGCGGTATTACCTGCACCGTGTACAGGAAAATCGTCCCGTGTCCGATCCCGGGTGGCCGGCGACGACAGGGTCAACGCCGTTGCCAGACCGTGGCTTCGGCCACACTCCACTGGTACTTCCGGGCGTGTTCCCGGATCAACAGCGGCATGTCCCGGGATTCCCGCAGGTCGAATGCACCGTCCAGGAACTCGATCAACGCATCTTTGGTGGAAACCGTACCGTTCGCGGTCTGTTTGCCCCCCAGCCATGCGCTTCTGGGGGTGAATTCGGCCAGCCAGGTGTAGGGCGAGGTGATGACCAGCCGCCCGCCGGAACGAACCAAACCGGGCAGGCGTCGCAGGCATGTCAAAGGGTTCTCCAGGCGGTCTATCAGGTTGGCCGCGAGCACGAAGTCGAAGTCGCCCAGATCCTCCGGCAGATTCTGCGCGTCGCCCTGACGGAATGCGACCCGCCCGGGATGGACTCCCGCCGGCAGGGTGGCGCGAAGGGAGGTTCGCAGGTCCCCTTCGTCGGTCCGCCGGTAATCGATCCCGCCGTCCCGCTGGACGGTTTTTGCCGCCTCGATGAACTTGTGCGAATAATCGATGGCCACCACCTCGTGGCAGCGACGGGTCATTTCGAAGGCCGAACGGCCGACCGCACATCCCAAATCAAGGCCGCGAAACCCGGCGGCTTCCCCATCCTCGGGCAGGTAATCCGCGACACAGCGGGCGGGGAAGTCGAGCGCGTCCCGGGGACCAAATGAAAACGGCAGGATTTCCCCGGCCGAGCCGTAGTGAAAAAGGAGATACTGGTCGACGATCTCGTCGGTTTCGTAAAGGGACGCACTCATGTGCATGACCGTTTACGATTAAAATCCCGGCGCGTCGAGGAAATCGTCCGGTTCCGCGACGACACCGGGGAGGCGGCCGGCCGGGAAGGCGGACGATGGCGTCCGCCCCGGGCCAAAATGGTTCCGGCCGCCCGCACGCGAAGCCGGTCTCCGGGGGCCGGGCCCTAATTTTCGAGCAGTCCGCGCATGTAGGCGGCCGGTTCGAAGTTCTCGATCAGCACCTCCACCGCGTCGTTCCTGAACATTCGGGCTTGAGTCACGCCGATCTCGGGCGTTTTGCTCGGCGAAAAGAGAATGTCATCGTGGGTGGCGTGGGCGCTCTCCGTGAACAGGTCCGGCGTCAGGTGCCCTCCCAGGTGATCGCTGCGGCCGGTGGCGACGTGCAGCGTTCCCAGAATTTTCTCGTCCTGGATGTCTTCCCCGGAGACGGGGAGGACCTGGGTCCCGAAACCGAGTTCGCCGATTTCCCCGGTGACGGGATCGTCCTTGAGTTTCAGGTTGTGTTCGTCGATGGTCTTCCGGTTCCCGGAAACAAACTCCGCTTCCCGGATACGACCGCCGGCCACCCTCATCAAACCGATCGTCCCGTCCTTGTACTTCATGGGAAACGTGCCCTCGGCGCCGCCGGGAACAAAATAAACCTCGCCGGCCGGAAGGTTGGCCACGTCGGGACCGCCCCGGCAAAGGCCATGACTTTTCTGGGCCTCCTGTCCGCCGAGATCGAGACGGAGGGTGTGAAGCGCGTCGCCGACCTTGAAGTCGATCTCGACCGCGTCCGCCCGGGTCATCCCGGCACGGAGCTTTTCCGCCTGGCGGCTGACCGCTTCGTAGTCCACGGCCAGCCCGCTGCCGATGATGATGTCGTTCAGACCGTGCAGCGTGGCTCCCCGGAAGCCGTGCTTTTTGGCGTGGGCCGTCAGCGGTGCGGTGGCCGAATAGGTGGAAATACAAAGGATCAAGTCGTAATTCGGGTAGACATCCCGCTCGAGGCTGAGCTCCTTCCCGTCCGGATCGACTGCACGATCCGGGAGATCGAGGTTGCTGCCGCCCGTGATCTTGTAGGCGAAAATATCGCCGCCCTTCAGGTCGAGCTGCTCGCCGACGCCTTCGCGCAAGCCTTTGTAAAAGACCTCGTAGGCATGCTTCTGGACCGTCAGGGAGGTATCCTTGAGGAAGCGGAAGTCCTGGATGTCGAGGGGGTCCTCCAGATCGATCAGTATGGCGACACGCTCGCCGCCCCCGGGGGCAAAAACCGTCTTTAGCAGACGCGATAAACTGAATGGCGGAAAATCCGAGGTTTGAGTGCTCATGGCGGCAGGCTAGTCACTTAAAGATCGCCCGCAAGCACGTTTGCGCTTTTTAAGGAACGGTTATGCACGGGGTTTTTTTCTTGAATCCGTCCGGAAAGGTCGCTTTACCTCGGACACTTCAATGAAACCGCTCCCCGCCATCGCCCGTTGCCGGCCGCGCCCGTTGCCGGACCTTGCAGCCGGCGCTCCCGCCGGAGTCTCCGGCAACCTCCCCGAATCAATATGAGCCTGCCGATCATTATGGCGATCCCGGAGCTGCCGGGCCAGCTCGAAGGTCATTTTACATGGATTGATTGGGTCGTGGTGTTCGGTTACCTGATTGTCACCACGATCGTCGGCGGTTACCTGGCCGGGCGGCAATCGAGCATCAAGGACTTTTTCCTCGGCGGCCGCAAACTCCCCTGGTATGCGGTCACCGGCTCGAGCATTGCCACCGAGATCAGTGCCATCACTTTTGTCAGCGTCCCCTTCATTGTCTTTCAGCCCGGCGGCAATTTCACCTACCTTCAGCTCGGGCTCGTGGGCGGTTTGCTGGCCCGGTTTGTCGTCGCGTACGTCCTCGTTCCCGCTTATTACCGGCGCGAGATCTACAGTCCCTACGACTACATGGGCCATCAGCTGGGACCCAAGGTGCGTTCCATGACGACGGCGCTGTTTTCGCTGGGCGGGATGTTGGCCCAGTCGTCGAGGGTTTACCTCACGGCCTTGATCCTCGCCCTGGTCCTGCACGGTCCCCTGGGCACTTTGGAGCAGGCAACCGGCATACCCGTCCTGGCCTGGGCCATTGTTATCATCGGGATCGTTTCGGTCGGTTGGACGCTCATGGGGGGAATGGCGACGGTGATCTGGACCGACCTCATTCTCTTCCTGGTTTTTGTCATCGGCGCCTTTGTCGCCCTCGGGACGATCCTCCATCACCTGGACGAAGGTCTTTTCGAGGTGCTCAGTGCCGGTTGGAACGAGGGCAAATTCGAGCTCTGGGACTTCGGGTTCAGTCCCACCATGGAATTCACCATCTGGACGGCGGCCATCGCCGCCACCTGGGGCAACATCGGGGCGTACGGGACGGATCAACTGATGACCCAGCGGCTGTTCTGCTGCAAAAACGAACGGGAAGCCCGGTGGGCGGTCCTGGCCAGCTATTTCGGCGTGATCATCACCCTGTTGGTATCGCTTGTGGGGGTGGGGCTGTGGTATTATTACCTGCAGAATCCCCTCGAGGGGGAAGTGCTGGAGCTTTACGACGAGCGCGGCGACAGGATCTTTCCGATCTTTATCCTGACGGTCATTCCCACCGGCCTGACCGGTCTGATCATCGCCGGTATCTTTGCGGCCGCCATTTCGAGCCTCGACTCGATCCTGGCAGCGCTTTCGCAGACCACCATGTCCGCGTTCTACCTGCCCTGGCGGGAACGGAAATTAAAACGCGAAGGAAAGCCGCTCCCGAGCGCCGGCGACACGGTAACCGACCCGCACGCGTCGCTTTCGCAGGCGGCCACTCCCGAAGATCGGCGGATGGTCCTGGTTTCCCGGGGGTTTGTTGTGTTCTGGGGCGTGGTCCTGTGTGCCCTGGCTATCGGCATGCACTGGGCCGCGGATCATTTCGACCACCTTCTCGGGTTGGCGCTGGGGATGGCCGGGTTTGTGTCCGGCGGTCTCATGGCGGGATTTTTCCTGGGATTTTTTGCCCAGCGCCTCAATATCGACGGGACCGGTGTCATGTATGCCGCGCCGCTCGGGGTGCTGACGGTGCTCGCGATTTCCCCGTTCAACGCCTACGGCTGGGCGGAGACGATCTGCCTGTTGGGAGGCCTGATCATCCTGATTTCATGGATGGGGATGAGGCGCTTTCATCCCCTCTCGCATTAGACCCTTATCCTGATCCTGGGAATCCTGGTCATGATCTGGCTGGTCCACAATGCCTACTTCATGGTGGAGAACCCCGAGACCGGTGACATCGATCGTAGAACCATCGCCTGGCCCTGGTATGCGCCGATCGGATCGACCATGACCTTTATTCTCGGCTGGTTGCTGGCGGGAAAACGGAGCGACCGGGAAGCCGAATAAGAAAAGGGGCGTCCGCGGCCGCCCCGGTTCCGGTTTTGGGTCCCCGGCTCACTTCGTGCCCCAGCCGGCCATAAAATGGGCGTAGACCCGCGCCGTGGTCATCAATTCGCTCAAGCTGAGCCGCTCGTCCACACCGTGATCGTTCTCCCCCTGGGCTCCGTAGCCGATGACCGGTATGCCCTGTTCGGCGAAAAAGTGCATGTCGTTAAACCCCAGGCTCGTTTTGTTGCTCACGGGTTTTCCGAGAACCGAAGCGGCGGCACGCCGGAACCGTTCGGGCAGGGGGTGGGCGGCATCGACGAAACACGGCTGGTAAGCCGACCGGCAGCGTAGCTCCAGGCGGGCGGGGTGAAGGTGACGCGAGGCGTGCCGGATCCATTCCTCCAGCTCTCTGCGTGCGTCTTCGACACATTCATTGGGGAGAACTCGCCGGTCGAGAGTGAACGCGGCCCGTCCGGGGATACTGTTGACCTTTCCTTCCCGGCTTCCCTCGAACCGGCCCCCGATGGTAAGTGTCGGATGAATACAGGCGCCGTCGAGGTTCTGGAAATGGCGTTTTCCGATCTTTGACTTATATCCCTCCATCTCAGCGACCAGCCGCGCCATTTTCTCGAATGCATTGATTCCCAGCTCGGGGCGGGACCCGTGGGCCGATTTCCCATGGACAATCACGTCATACCAAAGGACGCCGTTGTGTCCGCAGCAGACGCGGGTTCCGCCGCCACCTTCGCAGACCACCGCATATTCCGGATCAATCAACCCTGCCCGGAGCAGGTGGCCGATGCCCAGCCGGCTGTCGGTTTCCTCGTCGGCGGTGAAGGAGAGCTCGAGATTGCAGGCCGGTTGGATGCCGAAAGCCTTGATCGCGGTTACGGCGAAGCAGACGGCGGCCAGCGAACCCTTCATATCCGATGTGCCGCGTCCGTAAAGCCAGCCGTTTTCCTCCCTGGGATTAAAGGCTCCGAAACGCCACCCATCGCCCGCGGGGACCACGTCGTAATGGCCGTTGAAGTGCACGGTTTCGTCCGCCCCGGTATCCCAGCGGCCGACCACGTTGTATCGCGGATAATCCCCGCTGTCGCTCAGCACCTCGCGGCAAACCGCGTCCGGAACCCGGTGGCGTCGGGCGGTCAACCCGGATCGGCGCAGCGTTTCCATCAGGAAACCGGTGCACCGGTCGTAGGCCGCACCGGGCGGATTCTCCGTGGGAATGGCAACCAGGTCCCGCAACAACGAGACCAGTTCACCTTCCCGGGATAAAAGGTACGCGTCGAGGTCCTGGTTCATGGCGGAAGGCGAACGAGTCATCCCTGCGTCCCGGCCAGGCAGCGGCGTACCTGATCCACCGTCCGCACGGCGGCCGGATTGGGTTCCGACGCCGCCTGTGCGGTCCAGTCGCCCGAGACCAGGAGGTCGATGAGATCCGGAACCACCGACCGTAGAGCCTCGAGCGAGTAGCCCCCCTCGAGGGCGAACACAGAGGGAATCGCCAGATCCTCGAGGGTGTGGAGAACGGTTTCGAACATCGCGCGGAACCCCTCGTTGCTGACATCCATCTGACCGAGGGGATCGAGGATGTGGGCGTCGAATCCGGCCGAAAAAAGGACCAGCTCGGGCCGGTAGTCGGCGATCAGGGGACAAAGCAGCCGCTCCACCACGTAGAGGTATTCGCGGTCTCCCATTCCCGGCGGCAAGGGGACGTTTACCGTGTGGCCCGCGCCCTCGCGCGAACCGGTTTCCTCGGCGGCCCCGGTTCCCGGAAAGAACGGGTACTGGTGTATGGAAAAATAAAATACGTCCGCGCGATCATAAAATATGTGCTGGGTGCCGTTTCCATGATGAACATCGGGATCGATAATCATCACCCGCTTTAAATTCATTTCGGCCAAAGCATAGGCCGCCCCCACCGCGACGTTATTGAAAAGGCAGAATCCCATGGCCCGGTTGCTTTCGGCATGGTGTCCCGGGGGACGAATCGGACAAAACGCGATGTCGCAGGTTTTTTCCAGGACCGCCCGGACGCCGGCCTTGACGGCCCCCGCTGCGTACAGGGCGGCTTCGACACTTCGCGGCGAAACGGCGGTGTCGCCGTCCAACGGTACGTTTTTACCCCGCAACGAAAGGATCGATTCGACGTATGCGGAATCGTGAACCCGGCACAAATCGCCGGTGGTGACCTGCGGCGGTGCGGTCCGGACGAGTTTGTCGTAGAGGCCCCGTTCGGTTAACCCGGTGTCGATGGCCCGCAACCGGTCGGCACACTCCGGGTGCCCGGTGCCGGGATTGTGCTCCTGCCAGGATGGGTGCTCGTAGAAGCGTACGCGTTTCATCGTGTGGGCGGGATTTTCGAAATTAAACCGTGACATTGCAAACGCGTTCTGGAAAAAGGCCTGTAAGGGCCTTGTTTTTCCGGGGTTTTCCTCGCGTCGGGCCGACAGCAATCAACCGGGGAACGCCGGTTTTTTCTTGTGCCTTCCATCCGTTTCTCTCAGGAGTCCCTCCCCATGGGAAATCAATCGAAAAACGGTGCGGAACGGGTCATTCTCTCCTGGAGCGGAGGCAAGGACAGCGCGTTGGCCCTGGAAGCGCTGCGCGGTGACGGATACGACGTCGTGTCGCTGTTGTGCACCGTCGCCGGGCAGTTTCAACGGGTCAGTCATCACGGGGTGCGGGTCGAGCTCCTCGAGGCGCAGGCCGAAGCGGTCGGCGTGCCGCTTCACCGGGTGGATTTGCCGGCCGAGCACAATCAACCCTGTACCAACGATCAGTACGAAGCGGCCATGGAGGCGGCGCTGGGACCCTATCTCGAAAAAGGGATTCGGACCGTTGCCTTCGGTGACCTTATGCTGCAGGATATTCGGGCCTATCGGGAGGATCGGCTGGGGCGTATCGGGATGGCCGGGCTGTTTCCGCTCTGGGGACTTCCCACCGGATCGCTGGCGCGTCGTTTCGTGGCCGACGGCTACCGCGCCTACCTCAGTTGTGTCACCCGCGAGGGTTTGGGTGAGGCTTTTGCCGGCGCGGCCCTGGACGAGGCCTTTCTCGATCGCCTCCCGGCGGGGTGTGATCCCTGTGGCGAGAACGGGGAGTACCATTCGTTTGTGTGGGACGGCCCGATTTTTTCCCATCCGGTGCCGGTACGGGTCGGACAAAAGGTGAACCGCGATGTGCGCTGTTTTGCCGACCTGCTGCTCGATAAAAAGCCATCGGCCAATCACCCGTCCCCGGCCGGCCGGAGACTCGACGGCTGGCCGGAAGGACGCCTGAATAAGGGGTAGGGCAGCGATACCGTCGTCGGGGCGCAGGGTCGGAGGGACGCGGCTTTAATGATACTAGTTCTCAATTATCATTTTTATCTTGCATCGGCTCCTTCCGCCCGTTGCAATCGGGCTCATGAATTTTCAGTTTGCGAATGCTGTTCCGCCGCTGCCCTCAGTTCGGCCATGGACCTCTCTCCCGGCCCGTGGCATGCGTCGGGTTCTTCCGATCGTCGCTGCGTTTACGGCGCTGACCGCTTCCGGTGTGACGGTGAATTTCGGGGATCTTTCCCTGGAGGAAGATTCCTATTGGAATGGAGACGACGAAAGCGGTGGCTTCAGCACCGGTGGTGCGGCCTTCAACAACAGCTACAACACGGAGTGGAACACCTGGAGCGGGTGGTCTTACTCCAACGTGATCGATACCGAAACGCCGGGGCATTTGAACCAGTATGCCGCCATCACGGGATCGGCCATCGCGGCCAACGGGATTTACGGAATCGCCAATGTCGATCATTTCACCCCGGTTTTCCCGGCCATCGACCTTCCCGAGGACACCCACCCGGTGTCGTTCACGGTGACGAACACCACCTACGCCTATTACGCCATGCGGGACGGCGACGATTTCGCCAAAGCTTTCAGCACCGAGGACAACGACTGGTTTCGTCTCGATATCCGGGGGCTGGACAGCGAGGGGATTCAAACCGGCAGCGTCCCCTTCTACCTTGCCGACTACAGATTTGATGATCCCGGGGACGCCTACATCATCGACGAGTGGACCAGCGTGGACCTGACTTCGCTGGGCGAGGCGACGCGCACGCTGGAGTTCACCCTTACGTCTTCGGACACGGGCGATTTCGGGATGAACACCCCGGCGTACTTCGCCATGGGTGAAATGACCGCTGTCCCCGAGCCCGCGACCGCCGGGCTCCTCGCGGGTGCCGGAATATTCGGTCTCGCGGTTTACCTGCGCCGCAAGCGCCGGGAGGGATAAGCGTTGCCGCGACGTCTTTCCGTCGAACGCCGACATGCCATGGAAGTGAGGATCAACCGGGATGTTTCGCGCCGACCGCCGGTCTCCGGCCGGGGGAGCGGGTCCTTTCCGCGGCGGTCCGAATCGACGGGTTTCCCGTCCGGCGGGCCGGCCACGATTTCCGCCCCCGGGATCCCGAGGGGGCCGCTTGCTTCCGCCGCCTTCACCCTGATCGAACTCCTCACGGTCGTTGCCATCGTCGGCGTCCTGTTCACGATCACCGTCGGCGCGATCCTTCCCTACGCCACCAACGCCGCCAGGCAGGCGCAATCGGTCAGCAATCTGCGCCAACTGGCCACCGCCACGCACCTGTACCTGAACGACCACGACGGCGCTTTCTTTCCCTACCGGCGCGAAACGGAAGAGGGGGTCGTTTGGTTCTTCGGCAAGGAGCGTTTCGACGGTCCGGGCGGGGAAGGGAACCGCGAACTGGACCGGTCACGAGGCCCACTGTATCCCTACCTTCAGCAGGTGGGCGGCATCGAGGTG
>PXDC01000307.1 GCA_003565135.1 Verrucomicrobiota bacterium | reverse complement strand
GTGTTATCAACGCCGGGAGCATCCGAGAGAAAGGTTAGGTCGGCGGTGCCGTCGGGGTGCAATCGACTGACGCTCGAGTGCGCCGCGCCCGCGACCCGGCTGAAATCGCCCGCGACGACGAGTTTCCCGTCCGGCTGGCGTGCGATCGCGCTCACCGGCCCATTGAATGATGAACCGGGATCGAACGAGAAATCGAGCGCGCCCGGCCATTGGCTTCCCGGGGGCGGGGTGGTGATCAGCGAAAATTCTTCTTCTGTATAAAGCCCGGCATCGTTCGTGGCCCGCACCCGGATGAAGTAGGTGAAATCAGGCTCGTGGTCGAAAACGACTGCCGTCCGGAGCATGTCCCCATCGATGGAGAAAAGCGTGTTGTGGTCTCCGCCTGGGCCTTGGACAAGGGTGTAGGTGTGGGTGGGGGCGTGCGGATCCGGGTTGATCGCGGCAAATGCGCCGACGGCTGCTCCCGTAGGCTGATCGACCGGAATTTTCGTGTGGCTCAGCGCTATTCCGCCGGGCGCCCGGTGCGGCGGGGGCGCATTGCCGCCGTGCAGGCGGGCGAATTGTCTGGCCGGAGTGCCGTTGACCTCGGTGAATCTGCCCCCGATCAGAATGGCGCCATCGGCCTCCAGCGAAATGGCGAATACAACATCGTTCGGACCTTCCTGCTCGGAGGCGAATCCATGGTCGGGAGAGCCGTCCGGGTTCAGGCGCGCGAGGTGACGCATGTTCCCCTCGATGTCCATGATGTCGCCACCGATAAGAATGGAATTGTCTTCCTGAACGGTGATTGCGTCGATCCACGCCCAATCCAGGTTTGGAAGGCCGGTAAAGTCTTGGTCCAGAGAACCGTCGGCATTGAGACGGGCCACGCCCCACCGATACACGCCGTGAACTCTGCCAAAGCTGCCTCCAATGAGGATTCTTCCGTCAGCCTGGAGCCCCATCGCCGCTATGTAGCCGCGAATCTCGGTTTCCGGTTCACCGAAAGTCTCATCGACGGAGCCGTCCGGGTGCAGCCGGGCGACGCGGCTTCGATCGACGCCGTTGACACTGATAAATTCCCCGCTGATGAGAATTCTTCCATCCGAAAGGACAGCGATGTTATGCACTCGGCCGCGGGTTTCCCACGCGTCGGTCCAATTCCACCCGGGACCGACACCCGAGCCGTTATGGCCGAACCCCGAATCGACGGAACCATCCGGGTTGAGCCGGGCGATGCCATTGCGCGGAATCCCTTGCACCTCGGTAAACCGGCCGCCCACGAGGATCTGACCGTCACCCTGGAGGGCGAGGGAGATAATCCGCCCGTCGGTTTCCCCGTGGTATTGAAAACTTTCATCGAGCGAGCCGTCCGGGTTCAGTCGGGCAATGCTCGCTCGTGTCTGCCCCTGCACCCGGTTAAAGCTGCCGGCGATCAGAATCCTGCCATCATCCTGCACCGCGATCGCATACACAGCCGGGACGTAATTTATCCCTACCCAGGCTATCCCGGTATCCGGGAAGAACTCATCCAGCGAGCCGTTGGGATTAAGCCGGGCGAGCCGGTTGCGAGCGACGCCGGCAACGGAGTCGAACCAGCCGCCGATGAGGATCCGCCCGTCGCCCTGCCGGGCGATCGCGACCACATCACCGTCAATCCCGGGAGCGGCCACCTGGAAGTCCGTATCCAAATCCCCCGGATACTCTCCGGGCGGAGGCAGCGGCACGATCTGAATGGTGAAAATCTCCTCCGCCGTAAGCCCGCGCATATCGGTGACGCGAACCCGGATGGAATAAGTCGATTGGATGGAGGCGTCGAACAACGCGGCGGTTTTCAGGATGCTGCCGTCGATTGCGAAAAAGGCGTTGCCGCTGTCGCCTTCGCCGCTGACGAGAGTGAAGGTATGGACATCGTACGGATCCGGATCGGCAGCCGAAAGCATGCCGACGTTCGAACCCGCCGGCCGGCCTTCGGAGGTGACCGTTCCGCTGAGGTGAATCCCGGAGGGCGCCTGGTTGGGCAGGAGGGAAATCTCGAATATCTCTTCCAACCACAATCCATCTGTATTAGTGGCTCGAATACGAATGCTGTAAGTGTCTTGAGCGTCGAAATCGAAACTTGCCGCGGTTTTCAATCGGTAGCCGTCGATTGCGAAGGCTCCGTTGCCTTCGTCGCCGTCACCCTTCGCCAATGCGAAGCTGTGCGTGTTGTTCGGGTCCGGATCGACGGCGGCGAGGTTCGCCACGATGGTTCCCGGCGGAGCGTTTTCCGATACGGAATTCGCACTGAGGAGGATGGCGTCCGGCGGCTGGTTTTCCATCACGAGGATGGCAAAGATCTTGTCGAATGAGTGGCCGAGGGCGTTGGTCGTGCGCACCCGGATGGAGTAGGCTTCCTGTTCCTCGCGAACAAAGGTGGCGGCTGTCCTCAGTTCGTCGCCATCAATGGTGAAAAACTCATTCCCGTCATCGCCGTCTCCTTCGGCGAGGGAGAAGGAGTAGGTTTCCGACGGATCGCGCCCGACACCGGTCAGAAGTCCGACGAGCGTTCCTTCAGGCCGGTTTTCCAGAACGACATCGTGGCTCAACAGGATGTCCGAAGGAAACGGGTAGGGATGAACCTCCACCGTTAGAACCTTTTCGAACGAGAGTCCCTCGGCGTCCGCGGCGCGGACGCGGATGCTGTGATCGGACGCCTCCTCGAAATCGAGAACGGCGGCAGTCCTCAGTTCGTCGCCGTCGATGGTGAAGAAATCGTTACCTTCGTCGCCCTCGCCGGAAACGAGCGCGAACGTGTGTGTGTCGAACAGATCGTGATCGACCGCGGTGAGGTAGCCGACCAGCGCGCCCGGTGGGCTCCACTCTACCACTGAGGAATCGCTGAGGAGAATATCGACCGGAGGGCGGTTTGCCGGCGGCGGCTCGCCGTGCAGCAGCGCCACCCGGCCGCGCTCGACGCCGTTGACCTCGGTGAAACTGCCCCCAAGGAAGAGTGCGCCGTCCGGCCGGACGGCCGCGACAAAAACGTCGTTGTTCGCGCCGGGTGTATTTTCGGCAAAGCTTCGGTCGAGCCAGCCGTTGGGGTGAAGGCGGGCGATGCGATTGCGCGGAATGAAGGTGAGCGAAGTGAAGGAGCCGGCGATCAGGATCTTTCCGTCGCCGAGAGGAACGAGAGAACGCACCTCACCGGCGCCGTGAAGGTCGTCTCCGAAACTCCCGTCAAGCGAACCATTGGAGTGCAGGCGGGCCACCTTGTAGCGGAAATTCGCGTTTACGGACGAAAACCCGCCGGCGATCAGGATCTTCCCATCTTGTTGCAACACGATCTGCCGGACCGGACCATCCGGCCCGATGATCCCGGTGTGGAACGTCGTGTCGAGAGCACCGTCGGCATTGAGACGAACGATCCTTCCCCGCTCGACACCATGAAACCGGTAAAAGATTCCGCCCACCACGATCTTTCCGTCGTGCTGGACCGCCAGCGACAGGACGGTGTTGTTCGCGCCTGCGAGACCGTGCGCGAATTCCTCGTCGAGGCTGCCGTCCGAGTGGAGCCGTGCGATCCGGTTGCGGCTCTCACCCGCGACCGACGTGAACGTGCCTCCGATCACAATCTTTCCATCCCGTTGGACGTCGAGGGCCAATATCGTCAGGTCCACGGCCGGTCCCTCGAAATCCGGATCGATCGCGCCGTCGGGAAGAAGCCGGGCGATACGGCTGCGAAGCTCGCCGTTGGCCGCGCCGAAGGATCCGGCGATTAAAATTTTTCCGTCATCCTGCACGGCCAACGCGTGAACGGCGCCGTTCACCCCGGCCATCTCTTCCATGAAGGAACGGTCGAGGCTGCCGTCAGCGTTCAGGCGGGCGATACGGCCGCGCGGGACGCCGTCGATGGTCATGAAGCTGCCACCGATGACCCATTTGCCATCCGCCTGGAGAGCGGCCGCCCGCACCGCCCCATCGATCGACAGGTCGGCGGCAAACAGCAAATCAACGTCGTCGGCGGCCG
>PXDC01000150.1 GCA_003565135.1 Verrucomicrobiota bacterium | reverse complement strand
GGCTCGGCGAAGAGGGTTTGGGCAATGGTCAGTCCGGTTTGCCAGTATTTCCGTCCCTTCTCCGTTTCTCCCTTGTTCTGGAGGTAGCGGCCGAGGCGAAGGTAACCCTGGGCGCAGATGGCGGCGGCGGTGCTGTCCACCGGTTCGAAGCTGTTGTAGGGATCCGCCGGCTTGTTGAGGTAATCGCCCAGCTCGTGCAGCCGGGGCGCGCCGGTATCCCAGTACGGCACGCCGTCGGTTGGCGTGTGTTCGATGAAGAAGTCGGCCACGGCCTCGGCGGCCTTGAGCATGAATCCCTCGATATCGGAGCGGCCGCCGTACGGCTCCAACTCGCTGTCGTCGAGTGTATCCAGAAACTCGAGTTCCTCGGGGTAGCCGCAGAGGATCCACGAAAGCCCGCGGGTCCAGGTGGTGAACGGCGAGAATCCCTGCTGGGAGTTGGGACAGCGGAAATTGCCGTCGTTGAGATTAAAAATAGCCTCGTGGGTGGTTCGGCCGCGCAGGTCGTAGGCATCGCGCCCCTCCCCGTAGTAGACACTGAACCGGGCCGTGGTGCGCGCGTGCTGGATGAGGCGGTCGAGGAGCGACACATTCTCGTCGCCTTCCTCCATCAGGCTGTGGCCGAGACGGTAGCCCACGGCGAGCGAGCGCAGGGAGCGGATGGTGTCGGCGAACAGGGAGTGGGGCCCGTTGAACGAGTAAATGTACCCGCCGCCCGCCTTGATCGGGGTCCACCGCCGGGCCTGGCAGGCGCCGCTGAGCTTGAGGGCGAGTTCGTAAAAGTGCATTTCCCACTCGTTGTGCTCGATCCTGCCCTCGCGCATGAGGCGGCGCAGGTTGCCGTAGGTGCTGACATTGTTAAAACCGTGGTCGTGCACCCCCATGTGGGTGAGGTGCGGCGCCATGAGCTTGAGCGTGCTTTCGCGGCCGTACGCAAGCGCTTCTTTGTCGCCGGTAGCATCGTACTGGAGTATGGCCGAGCCGTATTCAAAACCCTGGGTCCACTCGGTCCAACCCCGGGTGGTGTATTTGCCTCCGACGGTGTACACGGGGGACCCCTGGGAGCGGTCGTAGTCCTTGGCGATGGAAAAAATCTTGGGGCGGGATACTTCCCAGAGTTTTTCGATCTGCGGTTTGAGGTCGGCGGGTTTCAGGTTCGTCTGGATGTTGATCATGGTATCGAATCGATTTCAGAGTTTGCTGTGCGGGATATTGTGTCCGGTATCAAAAACGTTTTTCTTTGCGCAGGTGCAGGATGAGGATCTCGGAGGCCTCCACCGCTTCGTAAGTGTGTTCGAGCACGGCGTCGAATTGTATGGCTTCGCCGGCGGCAAGTTCGTGGGTTTCGTTCGGGAGCGAGAAGCGGACGTGTCCCCGCAGCACCCAGCAGACTTCGTAGTCGTCGCGGTGGATTTCGGGCCGGGAAACCCGTGAACCCGCCGGTGCGGTCCCCGCCAGGCAGCGGATGTTGGCGTAGCGGATTTCCTGAAACGTGAATCCGCCCGCGTTGTGACGGGTGGCGTGTTCCTTGTGGGCGGTGCGCGATTCGGCCAGGGCCAGGATATCGGTCGCGCTGATACCGAGCACGCGGCTGAGTTTGAACAGCGTTTCCAGCTCCGCGCGCGTCTGGTTGCGTTCCAGTTTGGAGATGACCGCCGCCGAGCCCCCGGACCGCCGGGAGAGTTCGGCGATGTTCATCCCCTCCCGCTTGCGCAGCTCGCGCACGACCGAAAAATCGAACATGGCGGCCGAGTGCGGCGGGTTGTCAGCGGAGGAAAGAATCATGGGTGGAAAATTTCTCTTGCAATATATTTAGGGCTTTTATAGATAGTCAAGGAAACAAATTGGAGGTTTTTGATGGAACAGATCAGCAAAACGCGAATTATCCCGGTGGCCGTAATCGATCGTGTGGAGGACGCGGTTCCGTTGGCGAAGACCCTCCGCGAGGCCGGGATCAACATCATCGAGGTCACCTTTCGTACCGAGGCGGCGGCCGATGCCATCCGGGCGATTCGGGAGGCTTTCCCGGACATGCTGGTCGGGGCGGGGACCCTTCTGGATATTTACCAGGTTGAGGAGGCGTCGAGCGCCGGGGCGAAATTCGGTGTGTCCCCCGGAATCAACCGGGCCGTGGTGGAGAAGGCGCATTCCCTGGAAATGCCCTTTGTTCCGGGGGTCATGACCCCGTCCGACGTGGAGAAGGGGCTTTCGCTGGGATTGAAACTGTTGAAATTTTTCCCGGCCGAGCCGGCCGGGGGAGTGGGGATGCTCAAGGCGCTGGCGGGTCCCTACAAACACACCGGTGTCCGGTTTGTTCCCCTCGGGGGCGTCAACGCGGACAATGCGGGGGCCTACCTGGAGCTGCCCGTGGTCGCGGCCATCGGGGGATCCTGGTTTGTGGACGCAAAACGGGTGGCGGCCGGTGACTGGAAGCGGATCGCCGAGTTGAGTTCCCGGGCCGCCGCCATCGGCCGGGGAGAGTGAGGCGCGGTGGCGCCGCGGGAGGCGGCAAACCTCCGTGCCGGAGTCAACCGATCCAGCGGCGGAGGGCGGCGGCGTCGGCGAGGAAGTTTTCCGGGTC
Organism: Verrucomicrobiota bacterium; assembly: GCA_003565135.1. Classification (GTDB taxonomy): domain Bacteria; phylum Verrucomicrobiota; class Verrucomicrobiia; order Opitutales; family T3Sed10-336; genus PXDC01. The sequence goes on along the minus strand of PXDC01000150.1, from coordinate 14,200 downwards.
GTCGTCCTTGACGAATTCGATCAGGAGATGGTGGTCCCTTCCGGTTGAGCGCAGCGTTTCCAGGTAGGGTTTCCAGCGATCCGTGCCCGCATCGAGCGGATTGCGGTCCTTGTTGGTCGGCCACCAGTGGAAGACGTGGACGTTGCTCAAACGGGGCAGGACGGCCTTCAATCCCTCGAGGCAGTATTCGGGCGACTGCCCGTTGGGGGGTTGCCAGAGGGTGGTGATATTGGGGGTTTGGGTGCGTTCGAGCAGATCCTGCGCCGATTCGTTGGTGTCGGTGAGCGTGTTCGCGTGGTATTCATAGGCGATACCGACACCGGCCGCGGCGGCTTCCTCCGCGATGCGGGCGGCCTCGTCCGCGATTTCACGGCGGTAGGCCTCATCGGCTTCGGCGGACGGTTTGGCTCCGGCCCATACCCGGATCAGCGGAGCGCCGAGCTCGACGGCGCTGTTGAGGACGTCCCGGAACGCGAGTCCCTCGGCCTCACTCTTCCCCAGCCGGTAGTAGGAACCGTAGGCCGCGACCTCGAGGCCCGCGTCGCGGGTGATTTGGCGCACCTCGCGGGCGCGCTCCAGGTCGCCGTGGGGCGCGTGGACGTCACCTCCCCACTCGATGCCGGTGAGGCCGGCGCGGGCTACCAGGTCGGCGATTTCCCGGGGTGAAAGTTTGCGAAACGTAATGGAGACAAGACCGGGTGTCAGCATGGACGGTACTGTAGGGCGGTGCCGCGGGTTTGGGAATAAAAATCGGCGGCCGGAATCCGTTCCCGGGCGGCGCCGACCCGTTTTAGGCGAGAACGGCGGCGCGCTCCCGGGTGATCTCCCATTTGAGCGGTTGGCCCTGGAGGTATCGCTGCAGTTCGTCGACCACGTACTGACCCATCCGGCGGCATTCCGGACCCGCGGAACCGGCGATGTGGGGCGTCAGGACAACGTTGGGCAGGGTGTAGAGCGGGGAGTCGGGGGGAGGGGGTTCGGGGTAGGTGACGTCGAGAACGGCCTGCAGGTCCGGACGTCGCCGCAGAACGTCGATCAACTCATCCTGGTGAACCACGGCTCCCCTGGAGGTGTTGATGAAGGTGGCGTTGCGCTTCATGGAGGCGAGGTGTTCGCCGCGGATGAGATCGCGGGTGTCCGGCAGCAGCGGGGTGTGAACCGACACCACGTCCGATTGGCGGAACAGTTCGCCGAGGGAAACCGGTGTCACGTCCATCCAGTCGGCGGTTTCATCGTCGAGGTAGGGGTCGTAGGCCAGGATCTTCAAATCGAAGGGCTGCAGGCGTTCGCGCACCATCTTGCCGACCATGCCGAGCGAGACGAGGCCGACCGTTGAATGGTAGGCGCCGGGAATATCCTGCTTTGACGGATACCGCCGGGATTCCCGGACGGTGCGGGCGAAGTGCCAGCCGCGTTTGAGCGAGAAGAGGATCGAGGCCAGGGAGTATTCGGAAACCGGCACGGCATTGGCGGCGTAGGCGCTGGATATGCGGATTCCGTTCTCCCAGAACCCGGCGCCGGTGCAGCGGCGGATCGACCCGGCGCCGTAAAAGACCATTTTAAGGTTCGGCGCGTGCCGGAGGAACGTTTTGTCGATGACGGGTCCTCCCCAGCCGCTGAATATCATTTCCGCTTCGTGCAGCAATTCCGGATTGCCCAGAACGGAATCGGGGGTTTGCGGCTTGGGATGGAGGTCGATCAGGGCCGAGATGGAGCGCCGGTGCTCGTCGCCGTAAATCAGATCAAAGGCCTCGGTGCCGAGTATAAACAGTGCTTTCCGCATGAGCCTGGAACCGTCTGCCGGGAAACGGTCACTCCTTGATCGTACCCCGGCCGGTCACGGTGTACTTGTAGGTGCAAAGTTCGTTCAGCCCCATTGGCCCCCGGGCGTGCAGTTTATCCGTGGAGATCCCGATTTCGGCGCCCATACCGAACTCGAATCCGTCCGTGAAGCGCGTGCTGGCGTTCCAGTAGACGGTGGCGGAATCGACTCCGGCGAGGAACCGGCGGGCGGCGGCTTCATCGGCGGTAACGATGCCGTCGCTGTGACCGCTCCCGAAGGTATTGATGTCCTCGATGGCCGATTCGGTCGAGGGGGTCGTCTTGATCGCCAGGATCGGGGCGAGGTACTCCTCGGTCCAGTCGTCCGGGGTGGCCGGGATGTAGGGAATGTCTCCGGCCGCGGCGACAATGGAGGCGGCCGATTCGTCGAGACGTAGCTCCACTCCTTCGGCCACGAGCGCGCGGGCGATATCGGGCAGAAACGCGGCTGCGATCGCTTCGTTTACGAGCAGGTTTTCGATCGCGTTGCAGACTCCCGGGCGCTGGCATTTGGCGTTGATAACGAGTTTTTTCGCCATTTCCAGATCGGCCGCGCGGTCGATGTACAGCGTGCATACCCCTTTGTAGTGTTTGATCACCGGAATGAGCGAGTTCTCCACCACGAATCGGATCAGGCTCTCGCCGCCGCGGGGAATAATGCACTGGATCCAGGCGTCCTTTTTGAGGAGGCACTGCAGCGCGTGGCGGTCGGTGGTGGGAATCAGCTGGACGGCGTGGCCGGGCAGGGAGCCTTCTTCGAGCGCCCGGGTAACGAGGGCGGCGAGGGCGGTATTTGTGTAAATGGCCTCTTTCCCGCCCCGCAGAATGGAGGCGTTGCCCGATTTGAGGCAGAGGGCCGCGCAGTCGACCGTGACGTTGGGACGGGATTCGTAGATGATTCCCACGACCCCGATGGGAACGCGGATTTTCCGGATAAGCAGCCCGTTGGGGCGCTCGCGCGTCTCGAGGACTTCACCGACGGGGTCGTCCAGGTCGGCGATCTGGCGTACGCCTTGGGCCATGGCTCCGATACGCTCCCCGCTGAGGGCGAGGCGGTCGAGCAGGGCGTCGCTCAATCCGGCGGCCCGGCCGGCTTCGAGGTCTTTGCCATTCGCTTCCATAAGCGGGGAAACCGAGTTTTCGAGAAGATCGGCCAGGGCGCGCAGGGTCCGGTCCTTTTCCTCTCGCGGGGCCGTGGCCAGCGCGAGGGAGGCGTACCGGGCGTTGCGGGCCATTTCATCAACCAAAGCCTCGATCTCCGTGGTTTGCATCGATTTTCACTATCTCTGCGGAGGCGGGGGTGTCAATTTTTCCCTCGACCGGTCCTTGGCGGGACCGCGGCATCCGGGGAAGCTTTTTCTTGTCAATCGCCCGGCGACGGTACGATAACTGGGGTCCATGAAGCATATTTTTCTTACGGGCGGGGTGGTTTCCTCGTTGGGTAAAGGACTGACCGCGGCGGCATTGGGAGCCCTGTTGGAGAATCGGGGTATGCGCGTGCGCATCCAGAAATTCGATCCCTACCTCAACGTCGACCCGGGAACCATGAACCCGTTCCAGCACGGAGAGGTCTACGTGCTCGACGACGGGGCGGAAACGGATCTGGATCTCGGGCATTACGAGCGCTTCACGTCGGGCAAGCTTTCGCGGTTCAACAACCTCACTTCCGGGCAGATTTACGAATCCGTCATCCAAAAGGAGCGCCGGGGCGATTACCTCGGGAAGACGGTGCAGGTGATCCCGCACGTCACGGACGAAATCAAGGAGCGCCTGCACAAATCGGGGGAGGGTGTGGACGTCCTGATTACCGAAATCGGGGGAACGACCGGCGACATCGAGGGACTGCCGTTCCTGGAGGCCATGAGGCAGTTCGCCCTGGAGATCGGGACGAAGAACGTGCTCTTCATTCACGTCACCCTGATCCCCTTTCTCAAGGCGGCGGGCGAGCTCAAGACCAAACCCACCCAGCAGAGCGTGGCCAAACTGCGCGAAATCGGTATCCAGCCCGGGATCATTATCTGCCGTTGCGAGAAGCCGATGACCTACGAGTTGCGGCAGAAAATCAGCATGTTTTGCAACGTCCCGGCCAAGGCGGTGATCGAGGAGATGGATGTGGAGTCCTCCATTTACGAGTTGCCCATCATGTTGCAGCGGGAGAACCTGGACGACCTGGTGGTGGAGGCGCTCAGCCTGGACGCTCCGGTGCGGCCGATGACGGAGTGGAACAACGTGGTCCGGCGGCTCAAATCGCCTTCCCACCGCGTTGATATCGGCGTGGTGGGCAAGTATATCGAACTGCAGGACGCGTACAAATCCGTTTACGAGTCGCTTACCCATGGTGGTATCAGCAACGATTGTGCGGTCAATGTGGAGCGGATCGATGCCGAGGCGCTGGAAGAAGAAGGGGGAAAGCGCATCTTGCAGGGTCTCGACGGCATACTTGTTCCGGGGGGATTCGGGGACCGTGGAGTCGAGGGCAAAATCGTCGCCACCCGCTACGCCCGGGAGAGCGGGCTCCCTTTCTTCGGTCTCTGCCTCGGTATGCAGATCGCGGTGATCGAATTCGCCCGCAACGTTCTCGGGCTCGCCGAGGCCAACAGTATCGAATTTGACCCCTCCACGCCCGATCCGATCATCGCCCTGATGGAAGATCAGAAAGGCATAAAGGATATGGGCGGCAGTATGCGGCTCGGGGCCTACCGTTGCCGGTTGAAACCCGGTACCGTGGCCCGGGAGGCGTACGGCGAGGAGGAAGTCGGCGAACGCCACCGCCATCGCTACGAATTCAACAACGCCTACGCGGAGCGGCTGGAAAAAGCCGGAATGATCCTGTCGGGGATCAATCCGGAGCGCGACCTTGTGGAGATCGTGGAGTTGAAGGACCACCCCTGGTTCCTCGCGGTCCAGTTCCATCCCGAGTTTCAGTCGAAACCGAACCGGGCCCACCCGCTTTTTGCGGCCTTTATCCGGGCGGCGTTGAGTCACAGGGGTGACGCGTTGGAATATCCCGCCGAAAGCGCTTGAGGTAACCGGAGGTTGTCATGCTCCACGATCGCGAAAAATTGCTCCTGATTGCCGGACCCTGCTCGCTGGAGGGGGAGGAAACCTGCCGCTCCGTGGCCGACACCTTGTCCCGGGTCCGCGAGGCGTTACCCGAATTGAACGTTGTATTCAAGGGATCCTACGACAAGGCGAATCGCACCTCCCTGGCCGGAGACCGCGGATCGGGGATGGAAACCGGCTTGAAGCTGCTCGAAATGGTGCGCCGCGAGTACGGGTTTCCGGTGTTGACCGACGTGCACGAAAGCCCCCAGGTCGCGCCGGTCGCGGCGGTGTGTGACGTCATTCAGATTCCGGCTTTTCTCTGCCGCCAGACCGACCTGCTTCTGGCGGCGGGGGCCTCCGGGCGGGTGGTCAATGTCAAGAAGGGCCAGTTCCTGGCGCCGGAGGACATGCGTTACGTGGTCGAGAAACTGGAGGCGGGAGGGGCGCCGGAGATCTGGCAGACGGAGCGGGGAACCACCTTCGGGTACCGCAATCTGGTCGTCGACATGCGCGCGTTTCCGCTCCTGAACGCCCTGAACCACCCGACGATCTTCGACGCCACCCACAGCGTGCAGTTGCCGGGAGGCGGTGGCGGCAAGAGTGCCGGAAAGCGTGAATTCGTACCGCCGCTGGCCCGGGCGGCCCTGGCTGCCGGTGCCAACGGTCTCTTTATAGAAACCCATCCCGATCCGGACCGCGCGATATCCGACGGGCCCAACATGGTTCCCCTGGCCGAACTTCAGGCGCTGCTGGAAAGCTGCCTGGCCGTTTGGAAGGCGGTGAAATGACACCCCCGGGCCGTCCGCCCGCCCGGGCGCATCCATTTATCGGAACGTCGCTTTGGTTTGGAATGCTGCATTGACCGGAGCGTCGAGGTTGCGTAGGGATCTACCTGAATTATGGATTCCTTTCTGATCGAAATTCCCATCCCGTCGATGGGGGCAACGGTAAATGAAATGACGTTGGTCGATCTCGAGATTGACGCCGGCGACGCGATTTCGAAAGGGCAGAAGATTGCCGAGTTTGAAAGCGATAAATCGGTTTTCGACTACGAGGCACCGTGCGACGGCACCGTCAAAGCGGTTCATTGCCGCGCCGGGGACGTCCTGGAAATCGGAGTCCCCTTTTTGCTGGTGGAGACCGGGGACGAATCCCTTCGTCACCTGGAATCCGATGGCAAGGCCTCGCTCCCGGCGCCGGTCGCGGCCGCCGCCAGGCCGGGCAAAAAGAAGAGCGCTTCCGCGCCCCGGACGGCAACGGTCGAGCGGCCCGCTTCAACCGCGGGTGGCGGAACGGCAACGGTCGAACGATCCCCGGCTAAGGACGCCGGCTCGGGCCCGAAGTGGACCCCGCGCGCGATGAAACTCGCCACCGACGCGGGCCTGGATCCGTCGACTCTCCATGACGTGCCGGCGACCGGGCCGGGCAATCGCGTTTCCGGGGATGACATTCTGAAGTACCTGCAGGAGCGCGGGGAGTCGGAAGGGGTCGCACCCGCGGTCGCCGCCGTGGCGGCGGACGATGCCCAGACGGTTTGCGTGGCGGGAATCGGTTACGCGGTGCCGCGCAGCATCCGGTCGAACAAGGAAATCCTGAAGGATTTTCCGGACATGACCGAGGAGGAAATTGTTCGTATTACGGGGATTCAGCAGCGTTATTACGCCGAAAGCGATGAGACCGCCACCAAGCTGGCCGCGACCGCTTCCGGGCATGCCTTGAAAATGGCCGGCATGAAGGCGGAGGAGCTCGATGGCGTCATCATGGCGACCATCATTCCCGATCAGCCCGTGCCGAGCGCCGCCAGCGACCTGGCGCGTCACCTGGGTGTTCCCGGTGCGCTCGCGTTTGACCTCAATGCGGCTTGTTCCGGGTGGCTCTACGCGCTGGAAATCGGACGGGCTTTCATCCGCTCCGGCACCGCCCGCCGGTTGCTGGTGGTGACGGCGGAATTGCTCTCCCGTATCACCAACCCACGGGATCACGCGACCGCCTTCCTTTTCGGTGATGGCGCCGGTGCGGTGGTTCTGACCGGTGACGAGGGCGGACATCGTCTCAACCGGATGGCCTTGAGTGGCGACGCGCGGCATTTTGAAGCCATTCAGCGAATGGGGGGCGGGGCCCGCCTGCCGATGCCGAGCGAGGGCGGGGACCTGGCCCAATTCTATCTCAGCATGGACGGGCCGACCGTCTTTAAGCAGGCGGTGAAGGCGTTTGGCGATATCATCGAAGCCACCCTTAAACGGCATGGTTTGACCGCGGAAGAGGTGGACTGGATTGTTCCCCACCAGGCGAATGAACGTATCCTGCGGGCGGTCAGCAAGCGGGTGGGTATTCCCTACGACCGCTTTGTCATGACGATCAGCAAGTACGGAAACACCTCGGCGGCATCGGTCTCCATGGCCCTCGGTTGGGCCGCGGAGGAGGGGATTCTGAGCGAGGGTGACAAGATCGTCTTCTGTTCGGTCGGGGCCGGCCTGACCTACGCCGGCGGTTTGCTTATCTGGTGATTGCGGCCCACTCCTTTTCCCGGAACCCCAGCCGCCCGATACCGTGCCCGATCAAAAACGGCCGCTTGACGAGATTGCCGTTTTGGCGGAGCAGGGCGAAGGCTTCGTCGCGGGTCAGGGTGGGCATTCGGTCCTTGAGACCCAGTTCGCGGTAATCACGGCCGGATGTGTTGAACAATCTCCTAAGGTCGCCGCCGTAATGCGCCAGCATTTTCCTCAATTCCTCTTCGGACGGGGGTGTTTCACGAATCGCTCGCTCCTCGAAAGGGATTCCGCGGTCGCGGAGATAGTTCGTCGCCCGTCGACAGGTACCGCACCGGGCGTAGGTGTAAACGGTGATCATGGGACGGTTTTCTTGCTCCAAACTGAAAGTGCCGTCAAGGCTGCAACCCCGGAGGGAACGGGGTGTCTCAGGAGTGCGGTATTTTCTTTTCACCCTCCCGGTTTCTCCCCATATATGAAGGCCAGCCGTTATGCTTATTTTTAAATTCCGAAAACTTGGCAAAATCCTCCGCGGGAAGGCCAACCCCTACCAGTTGCTGTCGGCCTGCGTGCTCGGTTCCCTCCTGGGATTCGTCCCCGGTTTCGGGCATGCATGGGGTTTGATCGTCGCCCTCATCCTGTTGCTGGTCGTCCTCAATGCGAACCTGTTTCTTGCCGGGTTGGTGACGCTTCTCGCCAAGGGAGTCTCGCTGCTTCTGACCCCCGTCAGTTTTGCGGTGGGGCGTTTTCTTCTCGAAGGGCCGGTCGAGGGGGTGTTTCGCTCCATGATCAACGCGCCGGTGCTGGCTTTCTTCGGATTTGAGTACTATCTCGTGACCGGAGGGCTGCTCATGGGCCTCCTTTTCGGGTTGATCCTGGGAATCGCCGTGATCAAGGGTCTGAAAGCTTACTGGCGCCGGATGGCGGGCTTGCAGAAGGATTCGGAGCGCTACAAGAAATGGACGTCCAAACGGTGGGTTCGCATTGTCTCCTGGATTTTCCTGGGGCCGGATAAAAAGGACACTTATGACGACACCCTGGCCCGCGGCAACATCGGAAATCCCGTGCGACCGCTGGGCATCGTATTCGTGGTCCTCGCCGCGGTGCTGGCTTTCGTGGTTAACCTCTTCTTTTCCGATGAAATCGTCACCCAGGCCGTCCGGGGAGGTCTGGAGCGGGCGAACGGGGCCACGGTCGATCTGGAATCGGGACAGTTGAGTCTCCGCGAAGGCCGCCTGACGCTCTCCCAGTTGGCCATGGCGGATTCGAACGACCTCGACACCGACCTTTTTCGGGCCGCCGGAATCGAAGCCGAGATCAATACCGCCGATCTCTTGCGGAAGCGATGGACGATCGATCGCATGACCATCAGCGAGGGCCGCCAGGGCGAACCCAGGCGGATACCCGGCCGCCTGACCGAACCGAAGCCGCGGCCGAGCCCGGACCCGGAGACCGACGAAGACGAAAAGACCATCCAGGACTACATACGGGATGCCGAAAAGTGGAAGGAGCGGCTCGCCCAGGTGCGTCGTTGGTTGGACGCACTTTCCGGGCCGGAAGACGATGAGGTCGAACTGCCGCCGGATGTCGACCCGGAGGAGATTCCCGAGCGCGAAACACGGCGCGAACGCATTGCCCGCGAGATCCGCGAGCGCGGTTACGACCAGGTGGTGGCCCGTCATTTGATCGAAGACAGCCCGAGATTGCTTATCAAGGAACTCTCCGCCGATCGTGTCAGAACGAAGCACCTGGACGACGAGACCCTCGATATTAAAGGAGAAAACCTGTCCACCCACCCCCGGTTGGTGGAAAACGCTCCGCGGCTTTCGGTGCGCTCGAGTGGCGGGAAAATTGTCATGGATGTTGAATTGGCCGCCGCCGCCGGACAGGGGGCCGGCAATTTGCTGGAGCTCGTTTATCGGGACTTGCCCTCGGAGGTTGTCGGTCGCCAGTTGGCCGGTTCGGGCGAGCCCCCGCTTTCGGGAGGATCCCTCGATTTTGAGACCCGGGGGCGCCTGAGTGCGGTCGACAGCGACCTTCCCTTCAAGGTCACGCTGAAACAGACCACGATCCGGATTCCCGGCGTGGGAGAAACCGAAGTCGACGAATTGATTCTGCCGATCGGTATACGCGGGGCTATCGACAATCCCCGTATTACCTTTGACGATCGCGACCTGGCCGACGCCCTCGCCCGGGCCGGACGCCGGGAAATCGAACAACGCGTGCGTCAGGAGGCCGAGGAACGGATCGGTGACGAGGTCGAGGAGCGCGGAAGGGAATTGCTGGATCGTTTTCGGCGCTGAATCCGCAGGCATTTTGTTCGCCGCATCCCCGGGACAAGGGGAGCCGCCGGCCCGCCGGAGGTCTGGGCCTATGCCCCGTTCTTCCCGTCGGCATCATCGCGGCTAATAGATCAAAAATGGGCTTTGCAGAAACCGTCGGCCTTCGTAACCTCGGTTCGCTTGAGTCAGGAAAAATGTATTGCGGCGTCGCCGTGATCGTGTTCAGTCTCTCAAATTTCATGGAAAAGACGACCGCCCGATTGTTTCGCTCCTCGCTGGGGAAAAAGTACGTCATGGCCGTAAGCGGAGTCATCCTCCTGCTTTTTGTGATCGGTCACCTGATCGGAAATCTACAGATCTTCGCCCACCCCGACGTCATTAATGCGTACGCGCATTTTCTGCAGAATCTCGGGCCGGGCCTTTGGGCCGTGCGCCTGATCCTGCTGGCGACCGTCGTCGCCCACATCTGGTCGGCGGTGGAGCTGACTATTGAAAACCGGCGCGCCCGTCCCGATTCCTACGAGGTCAAGGATACCATACAGGCCAGTTACGCGTCCCGTACCATGCGTATAAGCGGTTTTATCGTGCTTGCCTTCATCCTGTTTCACCTGGCTCATTTTACCCTCCAGGTGGTCAACCCGGAATATCAGGACCTGTACACCGAACTGGCGGACGGTACGGTCGTTCACGATGTGCACACGATGATGGTGGCGGGCTTTCAGAATGTGTGGATCTCTCTTTTTTATATCGTCGCTATCGGACTGCTCAGCGTCCACCTCCGCCATGGCATCGCGAGCATGCTGCAATCCTTGGGCTGGCGGAACCGCAAGATCGCCGGCCCGCTGGAGAAGGTCTCCATCGGGTTGAGCATCCTCTATTTTGCCGGGAATGCCGCCATACCCCTGGCCATTATGGCCGGTTTTGTCTCGTGATTGCCGAACTTTTCAAACGGATCCTCTCATGAAGCTTGATGCGAAAATACCTTCCGGGCCATTGGAATCGAAGTGGACCCGGTACCTGTCCGAGATAAAACTGGTTAACCCCGCTAATAAGCGGAAATATGAAATCATCGTGGTGGGGTCGGGACTCGGAGGGGCCGCCGCCGCGGCCACCCTCGGGGAACTGGGCTACCACGTGAAGTGCTTCTGCTACCAGGACAGTCCCCGGAGAGCCCACAGTATCGCGGCCCAGGGGGGGATCAATGCTGCTAAAAACTACCAGAACGACGGCGACAGCGTTTACCGGTTGTTCTACGATACCATCAAGGGGGGCGACTTTCGGGCTCGTGAGGCCAACGTCTATCGGCTGGCGGAAGTCAGTGCCGAGATTATCGATCAGTGTACCGCTCAGGGCGTGCCGTTCGCCCGTGAATACGGGGGACACCTCGCCAACCGTTCGTTCGGCGGCGCGCAGGTTTCACGGACGTTCTATGCCCGCGGGCAAACCGGGCAGCAATTGCTGCTGGGTGCCTATTCCGCCCTCTGCCGCCAGATCCAGGCAGGGACGGTCACCATGTTTCCCCGCACGGAAATGCTCGACCTCGTGGTCGTCGAGGGGCACGCCAAGGGCATCGTGGTTCGCGATATGGTGACCGGTGAAATTTCCTCCCATTCTGCGGATGCCGTGGTGCTCGCGACGGGCGGCTACTCGAATGTTTACGACCTTTCGACCAATGCCCGCGGGTGTAATGTGACCGCGGCATTTCGTGCTTACAAGCGGGGAGCCGCCTTTGCCAACCCCTGCTACACCCAAATCCATCCCACGTGTATTCCCGTCTCCGGCGAGTACCAGTCGAAACTGACCCTGATGTCCGAGTCTTTGCGCAACGACGGCCGGGTTTGGGTGCCGAAAGAAAAGGGGGATTCCAGGTCTCCCCAGGAGATCCCCGAGGAGGATCGCGACTATTTTCTGGAAAGGAAATACCCCAGTTACGGAAATCTGGCTCCCCGCGACATTTCCTCGCGCAGTGCCAAGGAGGTCTGTGATGAAGGCCGCGGGGTCGGCCCCGGCGGTCTCGGGGTGTATTTGGATTTCTCCGACGCGATCAATCGGCTGGGTCTCGATACGATTCGGGAGCGTTACGGCAACCTTTTCGAAATGTACGAGCGGATTACCGGTGAGGATGCCTATCACACGCCGATGCGTATTTACCCGGCGTTGCATTACACCATGGGAGGGCTCTGGGTCGACTATAACCTGATGAGCAACCTTCCCGGTTTGCATGTCATCGGCGAAGCGAACTTTTCCGACCATGGGGCCAACCGCCTGGGGGCCAGTGCGCTGATGCAGGGATTGGCCGATGGGTATTTTATTCTTCCCTACACAATTGGTGCCTACCTGGCGGATTGCAAAGGGAAGCGGCCGCCAACCGATCATCCGGATTTTCGCGCGGTGGAAAAGGAGGTTGAAGAGCGAACCAGGAAACTGCTGTCCATCAATGGCAAACGCAGCACCCAATCGATTCACCGGGAACTCGGGAAGTTGATGTGGGAAAAAGCCGGCATGGCCCGGAATGCGGACGGTCTCCGCGAAGCCGTTTCCCGGATTCCCGGAATCCGGGAGGAGTTCTGGCAGAACGTCCAGGTGCCCGGCGAGGGCGGGGAGATCAACCAGGAACTGGAGAAGGCCGGTCGTTTGGCCGACTTCCTGGAATTCGGCGAACTCCTCTGCCGTGACGCGCTGGACCGTAACGAATCCTGTGGCGGACATTTTCGCGAGGAATTTCAAACAAAGGAGGGGGAGGCCCTTCGCAACGACGAAGAATATTCTTATGTCAGCGCATGGGAATTCCAGGGCGAGAACCAGGAGCCCGTTTTGCACAAGGAGCCTATTGTTTACGACGAAGTGAAAATGGCTACGAGGAGCTATAAATAATGGATTTAAAACTTAGAGTCTGGAGGCAGAAAGACCGCAATTCGTCGGGTAAACTGGTCGAGTACGACGCCCGGGACATCGACCCGGAAATGTCCTTTCTGGAAATGCTCGATGTTGTCAATGAACGTCTGATCGACTCGGGTGACGAGCCGATCGCATTTGATCACGATTGCCGGGAAGGTATCTGTGGGGCGTGTTCCGCGACCATTAACGGAATTCCGCACGGGCCGCACCGGGCGACTACCGTGTGTCAGTTGCACATGCGGCATTTCCAGGACGGAGACACCCTGACCATCGAACCATTTCGGGCCCGAGCCTTCCCCGTGATACGCGACCTCATGGTTGATCGCACCGCGTTCGACCGGATTGTCGAGGCCGGTGGTTATATCTCTGTCGGTACCGGTAGCGCACCGGAAGCGAACACCCTCCCCATTCCGAAAGACCAGGCCGAACGCGCCATGGATGCCGCCTCTTGTATCGGATGCGGTGCTTGTGTGGCCGCCTGCAAAAATGCGTCCGCCATGCTTTTTGTCGCCGCTAAAAGTTCCCATTTGAACACCCTTCCGCAGGGAAAACCGGAAAAAGAACGCCGGGTGTTGAGTATGGTGGCGGCCATGGATGAGGCCGGATTCGGTAATTGCACGAATCAGTACGAATGCTCTGCCGTTTGTCCCAAGTCCATCAGTGAGGATTTTATCGGTCAGTTGAACCGGGAATATTTTGTCGCGTCCATAAAGCAGCAGTTTACGACAAAGTAGCGACGCCGGAAACCGTCAATCGGACCGGGAGAATTTCCGTCGTTCGCCGGTCTATCCTTGTGCCGTCATCGGGTTTGACCGCGCTCCGGGTACCGGTTCCGGGAACGTTCCGGTTCGAGGTCGGTTGGATTCGCAGGGAGTCGGGGTTTTTTACAGGTGGCGATACAGATCCGTACGCCCGATACGGGGACGGTTTTCAGTTTACCACGTGTGCAGGACCAGGTTCCCGATCTGTCGCGAGAGTTTTTCGGTCAGAATCGGCATCGATTGGTATTCGCTCTGTAATCCCTGCAGGGTAGGGGGCTCGTCTTCGTCCAGCCCGAGACCGAAATCGAAAAAGGCGTCGATGTCCGTGTCGGTTTCCCGGTCCCGGAAATAGACGTTTCCGGTCCGCGCGTCGACCAGGGTACAGCGGGCCGACAATCGCATGTTGAATTTGCTGGCAAGGGCCGTGTCGTCACCCCGTACCGCGGAAGCATCGCGGCCATAGTTGTCAATCGTGATGCTCAGGATCGCGTCCGCTTCATGCGGCCCGACGACGCGCACTCGACCATCGCGGAGGATGTACTCCCGAACTTGGGTTGAGATCAGGGCCTGAGCCTGGGGGGCGTAGGACCGGTTGATCACCGGCTCGATATAGACGGTACGGAACGGGGTGTTCGCCGGCTTCCCGATTTGGTAATGGCTGCATCCGACAAGCCCCCAAAGTGGAATAAGTGATGCCAGAAAGACGAGCAACCGGACCTTTTTTACAATTTGGAACACCGCGTTAGGCATGACCAGTTCATCCGGATTATCAAGCCAAAAGCGTCTGTCTACCCGAAGACATCCCTGCGCAGGTCCCGCAGCGCGCACAAGCCCGCCCACTCGGCCCCGCGCAGCGCCCGCGCCCCGCTGCGCCGGTTCCGGCCGAAACGCTCGCGGTGGCGCC
>PXDC01000100.1 GCA_003565135.1 Verrucomicrobiota bacterium | reverse complement strand
CCGCCATGGCCACCTGGGTGACCTCCAACACAACCATGCTCGCCCCGCAATTCGCCCTGCAACTCGGGGTATGGGGCATGCTGGCCTACTCCACCGCGTGTTTCGGCCTTTTCCTGTTTGCGCCCATGGCCCGCCGCATTCGCCGCATCATGCCGAACGGTCTGACCAGCGGCGATTTTATCCGGCTGCGTTTCGGAGGGGCCGCATGGGTCGTCTTCCTGATCATCTCCCTGTTCTACAGATTTGCCTGGCTCCTGACCATGGCCATGGCCGGGGGCCTGCTCATGAATGCCGTGGCCGGAATCCCCATCCCCCTGGGCATGACCGTGATTCTCCTGGTCTGCGTGCTTTACACGCTTTTCGGCGGATTGTACGCGGTCATCGGGACCGATTTCATCCAAAGCGTCATCATCCTCCTCGGAGTCGTTTTTGTGGGCACGGTCATTTACCGGCAAATCGATTTCGACGCCACCTACACTGCGGTCATGGCCGATCAGCCCGCGCTGTTGTACGTGCTCCTCCCGGCGGCAATCATCGCGTTCTTCAACAACATGCTCTTCGGGTTCGGTGAGATTTTTCACAATAACGTCTGGTGGAGCCGCGCCTTCGCCATGCGAAAAGGCGTCGCCTTCAAAGCCTACCTGCTGGGCGGTCTTTTTTGGCTCCCCATACCGATCGCGGTCGGGTTCGTCGCCCTCTCGAGTGATTCGCTCGGTATCAATCTTCCCCGCCCGGATATGCTGGGCCCGCTGGCCGCGGCCGAGGTTCTCGGGGTCGCCGGAGCGGTGATCATCTTTATCGTGCTCTTCTGCTCGCTCGCCTCCAGCATCGACAGCCTGCTGGCCGCCACCTCCGACTTGATTACGGAAGACATCTACCGAAAGGCGATCGTCCCCTCGGCGAACGAACGCCATATCCGCGCCGCCTCCATAGCCATCATCATCGGTCTCGGCTTTGTGACCTGGCTCGTCTGCATCCTCAATATCAAGATTTTCGAAGCCACACTGGCGGAGTTGCTCTTCGCCGCGGGGCCTCTGGTCGGCTCCGCCATCTGGCCCGTGGCGGCCGGTCTCTTCTGGAGAAAAACCAATCCTCTCGGCGTCTGTCTCGCCATGCTGTTGGGCAGCGGATTCGGCCTCTGGGCCTACTACGAGATCGGCTGGTATTCGGGAGCGCTGGTGGGCGCCGCCGTCTCCATGGTCGTCACCCTCGCCGGCACCCTGATCCGTCCCGTGGATTTCGACTGGAATAACCTCAACGAATCAAACGAGGAACTCAAGAAAGGGACTATCAAATGATCTATTATCCCGCTCCTCTGCTCCAATTCCTTATCGTCGGCTCCCTCGTCCTGACCGGGCTTGCCGCGGTCATTCTGCTCGTGATGGTGCTGGTCGACTTTATTCGCAAACAGGTCTGGTAGTCGGCCGTAAACGGGCCGAAGCGGTCGATTCCCAATCATCCCGCCGTCCCTGCCGGAATTCCGTAACCGTCCGCCCCGGTGGCGTCCGATTTACGGAAGGCCGATCCATTTCAACCGTAAACAATTCCAAAAATTCGATCCATCCATGAAAAAATCATCCGCCAAATCCTCGCCGGGCAGCGGCCAGATCCTTCCGGTCAACCAGAACACACGGGCGCTCGAACCTCCCGAAAATTCCGAAACCCTTCGTCCCGACCCGCAAGGGTTGCTCGGAAACACCCCGATCGACCTCAAAACACTGAAAGGGCTCGTCAATAAGTCCGTCCTGTCGGTCAAGGATTTCGACCGCAAAACCGTCGTCGAACTGTGCCGATTCTCCGCCCTGCTGGAGGTCATGGAAATCGCCCCCTACCACCTGCTCGACGGGAAAATCGTCATAACCGCCTTTTTCGAAGCGAGCACACGGACACGCACTTCTTTCGAAAGCGCCGCCCTCCGTCTCGACGGCAAGATCATCAGCATTCCCGACGCCGCCATCACCGGGGTGAAAAAGGGCGAATCCCTGGGCGATATCGGCGAAATGTTCAACGCCTACGGGGATCTTGTTATTATGCGGCACACCGAAACCGACGCCCTGGAGCGCATTCGTCGCAACCTGCGCATCCCCCTGGTCAACGCGGGCAACGGGTCCGGCGAACACCCCACGCAGGCACTCGCCGACTGGTACGCCCTGCTCAAATGGAAACCGGAACTGGCGGCCAGGAAAGGCCGCAAACAGAACGGCGGGCTGCACCTCGGCATTATGGGCACCCCCGGCAACATGCGAGCGGTCAAAAGTTTTCTCCTCATGTCGCTGATTTTCGAAGAAAACTTCCGGAGGATCACCGTCATTTCCGAGATGGCGGATCCTCTCGGACCGGAATTGCGGGCGGAAATCGAAAGCGCCGGTATCGAATTCCAGGAATCAAGCAGTATCCAGGAGGTCATTGCCGATCTGGACGTGGTTTACATGAATTCCATCGCTTTTCTCGGAGACAGCTACCGGACCCTCGACAGCCAGAACAAAATCGACAAACAAAGCCCGCTGAAGAAGGATGCCGTCATCATGCACCCGCTGGCCCGCCTCGACGAACTCGACACCGGCTTGGACAACACCCGGCACAATCTCTATTTCGCCCAGGCCCACGGTGCCGTTTTTGTCCGGCAGGCGCTCCTGGCGGCAATCTTCGATCGATTCGACCGCCTGCCCGAAGGAATTCCCCTGGCCTAATGCCAATACAACAAAAAGGTTGCGATCGCTTACGGAGCGATATTGTCCATCATCTTTGACCAAACCGAGCAACATCTCCATCAACCATGTGCGGAATTACCGGCTTCTGGAAAGCAAAAGGCCTCGACAACGGGGCGGAACAACATCTGAAAACGATGGTGGCCAAACTCCACCACCGCGGGCCCGACGGCACCGGGACGCACATCGACGCCGAACGCGGCCTCGCTCTCGGCCACGCCCGGCTCACCATCATCGACCTGCACACCGGCAGCCAGCCGATGTGCAGTCAGGCCGGTGACATCGTGCTCACCGCCAACGGAGAGTTCTACGACTACAAACGCCACCGGGCCTCCCTCATGGCCGACGGCGCCCGCTTCCGCACCCGATCCGACAGCGAAATCGCCATCCAGTACTACCGGCGGATGGGGCTCGACTTCGTCGAAAAATTACGCGGCGAATTCGCCTTCGCCCTGTACGACCGGGAAAAAGACCGCATGGTCCTCGTTCGCGACCGGTTCGGAATCCGTCCCCTGTTCTACCATCTGAGCGAGGGGCAACTCGTTTACGGGTCGGAAGTAAAGGCGTTGCTGGCCCATCCCGAAGTGCCGTGCAAGCTGGACCGCAAAGCCGCCCTCCACCAGTTGATGCACACCATGGCCCCCGGCACCAGCGCCTTCGAGGGAATCCATGCCCTCAAACCGGGACACATGCTGATCGTTCAACGCCGCGGCGACCGCTTCGAAATCGAGGAGAAGGGTTACTGGGACATGAATTTCCCACGCCAGGGCGACCGGGACCCATCGCTCACAGCCGACGACCATATTCATCGCGTCCGGGAGGAACTCGTCAAATCCGTTACCTTTCGGCTTGAAGCGGACGTCCCCGTCGGCTGCTACCTCTCGGGCGGCATCGACAGTTGTTCGATCCTCGGCCTGGCCAGTGGCGCCCAGCAATCCCCCGTCAAGGCGTTTACCATCAGCTTTGACAACGACGAATACGACGAGGCGTCCATCGCCCGCGAAATGGCGGAAAGCATGAACGCCGAGCAGGACTTGATCAATCTCAAGGCCGCCGACCTCTACGGCGACAATTACCTGCGCACCATGTACCACGCCGAGCGGACGTTTTATAACACCCTTGGCGTGGCCAAGTACTGCATGAGCCGTCACGTCAAGGAGAGCGGCTACAAGAGCGTGATCACCGGGGAAGGCGCCGACGAGCTTTTCGGTGGCTACCCCTCGTTTAAACGGGACATGTTTCTCCACGGCCTCAAGGACGAGTCGCCCGAAGTGGTGGAATCCTTCCAGAAGGCCCTGGAGGAGAGCAACCGGATCTTCAAGGGCGCCATCCTGGCCGAGGAATTGGTCGCCCACCCGGCCTTTGACGAGCTTTGCGGCTTCACCCCGTCATGGATCCAGCCGTGGATGGCCACACTGGAAATCGCCCGGCCGCTCATGAGTCGCTCCGCGCTCGACGAGATCGGCGACTACGACCCGATCCGGACCATCGCGGAATCACTCGACCCCTCCCAGATCGAAGGCCGTCACCCCCTCGACATCGCCCAGTACACGTGGAGCCGCACCATGCTCGAATGCCAGATTCTCAACTGGGGTGGCGACCGCGTCGATATGGCCAACTCCATGGAATCCAGACCCGCATTTCTCGACCATCACGTGGCCGAAACCGCCGTCCAGGTTCCACCCGCCCTCCGAATCAAGGGCAACATCGAGAAGTGGGTTCTGCGCGAGGCCATGAAAGGGGTCCTCCCGGAAACCCTCTACAAACGGGAAAAATTCGCTTTCATGGCGCCGCCGGGGCACACCGAAAAGAAAAAACAGAAGGCGCTCGCGACATTGATCGACCGCTACCTGGACCCGGCCAGGGTGGAGGAGGCCGGGCTGCTCGATCCTGCAAAAATCAAAGACTTCCTCGTCGCCTACGACCGCGATACCGACCCGGTATCGTTGACGCGGAAAGACGCCCTCCTGAATCACCTCCTCGGACTCCAGATCCTCCACGACCAGTACGTCGCCGGCAATACGCCGCAATAAGGCACGGGTTCCCGTCTGCCTTTCACATCTTCCCCGGAAGGGGGCTTGATTTCGAAAGGCAGGCAGCCTCATGATGCCGGGAGCCATGGCGAAATCGACCGAAAACCACTCTCAAGCCCTGTTCGAAAAGGCGCAACGGCTCATCCCCGGCGGCGTGAACTCACCCGTCCGTGCCTTCCGGTCCGTAGGCGGCACTCCCTTTTTCACCCAACGCGCCGACGGCCCTTTCCTGTTCACCGCCGACGGGACCCGATTGATCGATTTTGTCTGTACCTGGGGACCGGCCATCCACGGGCACAATCACCCGGAGATTCGCGCCGCCCTGCAGCGTGCCCTGGACAACGGAACCAGTTTCGGGACCCCGGCCCCGGCCGAAGTGGAAATGGCGGAAAGGATCACCCGAACCGTGCCCTCGGTGGAAAAGGTTCGCCTTGTCAACAGCGGAACCGAAGCGACCATGTCCTGCATCCGCCTGGCCCGCGGATACACCGGCCGAGACAAGATCATCAAATTTTCCGGCTGCTACCACGGCCACGTGGACTCCCTGCTCGTCTCCGCCGGATCCGGAGCCCTGACCCACGGCAGTCCGGACAGCGCCGGGATTCCGGACAGTTTCGCCCGCGAAACCGTGGTGGTGCCCTTTAATGATATCGGTGCCCTGCAGACGGCCTTTGCCGCCAACGACGACCGGATCGCCGGGGTGATCCTCGAACCCTATCCGGCCAACGTCGGGCTCATCCTTCCCGATCCCGACTACCTCGATACCCTGCGAACGCTCTGCGACGAAGCCGGCGCCCTGCTCATCTTCGACGAGGTCATGACCGGATTCCGGGTCGCCGCCGGTGGGGTCCAGGAGGCCGCCGGGGTGCGGCCCGATCTCACCGCCATGGGGAAAATCATCGGCGGCGGACTCCCGGTGGGCGCTTTCGGGGGGAAGGCGGAAATCATGGATCGCCTGGCCCCGGACGGGCCCGTCTACCAGGCGGGCACCCTGAGCGGCAATCCCCTCGCCATGGCGGCCGGAAACGCCTCCCTCGATCTGCTGGAAAAACACCCGCCCTACGACGGGCTCGACCGCAAGGCGAAGCGTCTGCGAGAGGTCGTGCTCCAGGCGGCCGCGGAAAAAGGCATCCCCCTGCAAATCCCCCAGACGGGATCGATGTTTTCCTTCTATTTCACGGAAAATCCCGTGCGAAACGACCGGCAGGCCACCGCCGCCGACCGGGAGCCCTTCAGCCGAATCTTTCACTTCGCCCTCGATCACGGCGTCTACCTGCCGCCCTCCCCCTTCGAAACCTGCTTCATCAGCACCGCTCACGACGACGAAGTACTCGAACGCGCCGCTGAAATCCTGGTCAAAGCGATCCAAGCCCTTTAGCCCCCGTTTTACCCATCCAATGATTTCTACCCCTGGCCAAACCTCCATTTAAATCTTAATTGTTTTCATAATGGAGGCTTAACCAAATCCTTTACCCCAAAAGATAATTAGCCTGGCTATTTATCTTTCGTCCTCCTTGCTTCCTGCCCGGCATTGCGCATCCTTTTCCGGCATGCCTTCGCGTGTTTACGACTATGTCCTCCGCGACGGGACCCTGTTTGATGGTTCCGGGGACGCCCCGGTTCGCGGCGACCTCGCAATTCATCAGGGACTCATCGCAGCGGTCGGGGAGGTGAACGGTTCCGCGTCCACCTGCATCAATGTCGACGGCCTTGCGATCACCCCCGGATTTGTCAATCCCATGTGCTGGGCGAACGAATCCCTCATTGTCGACGGCCGTTCCCAGAGCGACATTCGCCAGGGGATCACCCTTGAGGTCATGGGCGAAGGTTGGTCCATGGGTCCCCTGAATGACAAGTTGAAGGCCTACCAGCGGGAACGCCAGGGAACCCTGCGTTACCCGATCGAATGGACCACGCTCGAGCAGTACCTGGATTGGCTTGCCCGCCGTGGCGTCTCACCGAATATTGCTTCGTTTGTGGGTGCCGGCCTGATTCGCGCCCACGTACTCGGTTTCGAGAACCGCCCGGCGACCCGCAGCGAGCTGGTTGCCATGCAGGACCTGGTCCGTCAGGCCATGGCCGGGGGCGCCCTGGGGGTCTCCGCCGCCCTGATCTACTCCCCCGGTTTATACGCCGACACGGACGAATTGATCGCCCTGGCTTCGGCCGCGGCGGAATACGGCGGCATTTACATAACCCACCTCCGGAGTGAGGGGGATCACTTCCTTGAGTCACTTGAAGAATTTTTCACCATCGTGCGGCAATCGGGTGCGCGCGGTGAGATCTACCACCTCAAGGCGGCCGGTCCCGACAACTGGCATAAAATCGACGAAGCGATCCGGCGCATCGAAACCGAACGGGCGCGCGGGCTGCCCGTTACCGCCGATATGTACCCCTACTCGGCCTCGGCCACGGGCCTGGACGCGATCATGCCCGGATGGGTGCTGGAAGGGGGACACGACGCATGGGTGGCCCGCCTGCGGGATGTACAGGTCCGTGACCGCCTGGTTCGGGAACTCTCCCGCAACGGCAGGGACGGCAACGATCTCAACATCGAGCCCCGTTCGCCCGACAATGTCCTCCTGGTCGACTTCAGGAATCCGGGCCTGCGGGAACATACGGGGAAAACTCTGGCCCAGGTGGCGACGGAACGTGGTGCCGGTCCCCTGCAAACCGCCTTCGACCTGGTCATCGAGGACAACAGCCGGGTTGGCTGCGTTTATTTTACCATGTCCGAGGAGAATATCCGCAAGCAGATCACCTGCCCCTGGATAAGCTTTTGCACCGATTCGGCATCGATTGCCGCGGAGGGGCTTTTTCTGGAGTCGAATCCCCACCCTCGAGCCTACGGCGCCTTTCCGCGCGTCCTGGCCAAGTACGTCCGGGAGGAAAAGCTGCTTTCCCTGGAGGATGCCATTCGACGGATGTCGGCGTTGCCCTGCGAGGTATTGCGTATTCCCCGCCGCGGACGCCTGCGGGAAGGATGGTTCGCCGACGTGATCGCCTTCGACCCGGACCACATCCAGGATCGGGCGACCTTTATGGAGCCCCATCAATACGCAACCGGCATGCGCCACGTCTTCGTAAACGGCACACCGGTTCTCCGGGACGGCGAACACACCGGCGCCACCCCAGGGCGGGTGGTGCGTCATTCCGGCCAATCGGGTCCGTAATACGGGGGTTCAGTATTGATCTGCGGCATCGTCCGGCTAGGTTGAGCTTTGTCGGCCCGGCAGCTCAAGGCGTTAAAGGCCGCTCCGCTCCAGGCAACGACACGAACCGCTTCCCGGCAGGAAAAACGTCTCCGGGGCCATGCGGCCGATATTATTTGGAGGGACGAAATGAAAACCCACCGTCAACCCACCGTCCGCGGATTGGGGAAACCATAAAAAAACCGAGAAGCAATCGAACCTTTATGACAAAGACCGTTGACCTCTTCACCACACCGCTGCTCTTTTCACTGACGCTAATGGCTACCGGATTGATCGCCTGCGCCGAAATCAACGACCGTGAACCGCCCCCGCGGCTGCCGGCAAATCCCGACACCGTGCCGCCGCGACCCTCCGGTGAAAGCGCGATCCGCTTTGTGGTGCTCGCCGACATGAACAGCGCCTACGGGTCGACTACGTACAACCGACACGTCCACAAGGCGATCGAGATGATTCGTGAGGAACTGCAGCCGGACTTTGTTTTTTCCGCCGGAGACATGATCGCCGGGCAGCACCGCGATCTGAGCGACGAAAACATCCGCGCCATGTGGGAAGGATTCAACCGGGCCATTTACAACCCGCTCCGCGAATCCGGTATTCCGTTCGCTCCGGTAACCGGCAACCACGACGCCTCCGGGTACCCGGCCTTCGAGCGGGAGCGGGTTCTCTACCGGGAACACTGGACCCAACCGGAGCAGGTGCCCGCACTCGATTATCTGAACGATGATCAATACCCCTTTCATTACACCTTCGCATTCGGCGACGCATTCTTCATGGCCCTCGACATCACCACCATGGATCCGATGGACGAGGCGTTGTGGCAATGGATGGAAGAGCAACTCGTGGCGGCGGAAGCCTTCTCCTTTCGCTTCGCCGCTTCCCACATCCCGCCCTACCCGATTTCCATCGGCCGGGAAAGCCAGGTCCTCCGTCCCGCCGATGCGGAACGTTTGCGTGAACTGTTCGTCCGGCACGGAGTCGACGCCTACTTCACGGGGCACCACCACGCTTACTTCAAGGGACGAAAGGAGGGCCTGAACCTGGTCTCGCTCAACTGCGCGGGAAGTGGACCGCGTCCCTTGATCGGGATCGAAGCGCCCCAACTTCAGTCCTTTTTCGTCGTCGACATCGCAGGGGATCGCATCACCCAGGCATTCACGATCAACTCGGATGGCACGGTGTTCAGCGACCGCACGCTGCCCGAGTACCTGGAACACGAGGATGTGGTGCTGCCGCGATTCGACCGATAGGCCTGACTTCCGTACGCACCGCACCGCGCCGCCCGATTTTTGATAATAACAGACCCTCCGTCATCAAGTTTTTCGAAAACAGCGGCACTCCCGTGGTTGTGGCGACCGGGTTTATCCCGGGAGATCCGGGGACCCGGAGAATCGGGGGATTAACCCCCTCGCTACGAAGAAATCCGAAAACGTGGTGACGGGGAGGATAAATGCTCCGCGGTTTCCCATCGTGGCCGGACCGGGGATCCGCGCCCGTACCTCAAAGACCGATCCGGGCAAAGTATATCCGTTCGGGATCGACCTGTCCCCTTCCGGCCTCGGACCTTTGAAAGTACTCCACGCGATCGCCGATACCGTTCGTTGTTCCCTGAGAACTGCGATAACGCAAACCGGCCCGGTTGCCGTGCTCATCGTACACCCATCCGAGGAAGACCACGCTGTGCCCGCTGCGGACGCGCCAGAACTGGGCAAAATCGCCCGGTTCCGCCTCCTCTACGGCCACCTCCCGCCCGATTCCGAGATTCTCGACCGCCACCGCACACTGTTTTTCGCGGATGTTCTCATCCGCCACCGCCCCGTACCATTCCCGCTGAAAGCGCCGCACCTGTTCAAATGTCTTCCCCTCCAGCAGCCCGGCGCTCATGGCCGCTTTCACCGCCACCGCAAAGGTAAATCCGCTGCAATAGGTCCCCCCGGTGCCTTCCGGCAGAATGGTCGAACCGGCAAACTCGATCGCTTCGGGTGTTCCGCTGCCGGTCCACTGATCGTTGTAACCCCCGCCGTCCGGAAACGAGCCGGCGATTTCCAGCACCTCTTCGTTCAAGGCTTCACCGGCCGCCTTCGGCAGGACCGGAAAGGCCAGCAGCATTCCGGCGGCAACGAGCAACAGGGGGAATCCCGATTTCATTCCTGTAGAGGTTAATCGACCCCGGCCGAAAATCAATTCAATGCTTTTACCGCTTCAACGATCGATTCGGGTTTGATTCCCAACTCGCTCATGACAGTTGCGCCGGGAGCACTCAGTCCGAAGCGATCGATTCCGACGACCTGTCCGTCCATACCTGTATATTTGTACCAACCGCCGGTGGCCCCGGCCTCGATGGCGACCCGTTTCCGACACGCGGAGGGCAGGACCTTCTCGCGGTAGGCTTCCGGCTGACGGTCGAAGCGGCTGGTGCTCGGCATGGAAACCACACGTACGCCGTCACCCGCTTGCTCCGCGGCCGCCAGCGCATGTTGTACTTCGCTGCCGGTGGCGAGAATGATATGGGTCAGGCTCCCCTTTTCCCGGCGTGCGATGTAGGCTCCGAGGCGGGCGCCTTGACGCCGATTCTCCACCGGAATCGAGTTCAGGTTGGGCAGGTTCTGCCGTGTCAGGGCCAGAAGGGTCGGACCGTCGGTCCGCTCCATGGCGGCGACAAACGCCCCCGCCGTCTCCTCCGGATCCGCCGGACGAATCACGTCGAGGTTGGGCATCAAACGCAATGACGATACCATCTCCACCGGCTGGTGGGTGGGCCCGTCTTCCCCCACTCCGACTGAGTCGTGGGTAAAGATATAGGTCACCGGCAAACCCGCCAGGGCCGCCAGGCGAATCGACGGGCGGCAGTAATCGGAAAACACCAGGAAGGTGGCCCCGGAAGGTCGAAAAATGCCGTCGTAAGCAACCCCGTTAAGGATGGCCCCCATCCCGTGTTCGCGGATACCGAAGCGGATGTTGCGACCCTCGGGAGACTCGGGCTTGAAATCGCCTGCTTCCTGAAGGTAATTGTTGGTGGAGCCGTGCAGGTCGGCGCTGCCGCTGATCAGGAGGGGCATGGCCCGGGCAATGGGCTGGATAACGGCCGACCCCGCCTTGCGGGTCGCCAGTTCGGCATCTTCGGGAAAAGGGTCGATGTGGTCGAGAAGGTCCGCGGGGACTTTTTTGTCCAAACCGCTGTCCAGCAACTCGGCCAGTTCGGGGTTCTCCTTGCGCCAGGCCCGATAGACGGTTTCCCATTTCTCGTAGTCGGCGACCAGGCGCTTCTTGTGCTCGGCAAAGTGGGCCTTGACCTCGTCGGATACGTAAAAGGTTTCCTCCGGCAAGCCGAGAGCCCGGCGGGCGGCATCGGCGAATTTCGCCCCGCCTTCCCCATGCCCTTTGGCGGTTCCGGCCACCTCCGGGATTCCCCGGGCGATTTCGGTTTTGGCTTCGATGAACTGCGGCTTGCCCGAGGTGGCATGCTTCGCTTTCTCAAACGCCGCCAGAAAGGCTCGCATGTCGTGACCATCCACCCGCTGCACGTCGAATCCATAGGCCTCGTAGCGCTTGCGGGTATCCTCGCTCTGGGTTTCGCGGGCCATGGCGTCGAGTGTGACGTCGTTGGAATCGTAGATAATGATCAGGTTATCGAGCTTGAAGTGGCCCGCGAAAGCGGAAGCCTCCGCCGCCACGCCCTCCTGCAGGCAGCCGTCTCCGGCCAGGACCACGACATGGTGATCGAAAATCGTGTGTTTATCGGTATTAAAGCGCCGCTGCGCCATTTTGCCGGCCATGGCCATGCCCACGCCGTTGCCGACTCCCTGGCCGAGTGGGCCTGTGGTGGCTTCCACTCCCGGGGTTTCACCATACTCCGGGTGCCCCGGGGTTATGCTGTGGAGCTGGCGGAAATTCCTGATCTCCTCCAGAGGAAGGTCGTACCCGGAAAGATGCAGCCAGCTGTAAAGGAACATACTGCCGTGACCGGCGGAGAGGACAAAACGGTCCCGGTTGATCCAACGGGGCTGTTCCGGGTTGTGGCGCAGGGCATGCCCGTAAAGGACCGCTCCAATTTCCGTTGCCCCAAGGGGCAGCCCGAGGTGACCGGAGCTGCAGGCGTGGACCGCGTCGATGGATAGTCCGCGCGCGATTGTCGCTGCTTGGGTGAGGATGTCAGTATTCAGGTCCATAAGTCAAATGGGTTGCCGGTCGCGTTCTTGAACCCCCAAGAAAAAACAACCGCTCCGCACATGGCAATGCCGGAAATGGCAAACCGACGGGGAGCCGAGCGAAACGCCACGCGAAGCGTGTCATCGATATCCGGCCGGTTTCACCCTGTCGGACACATTGAGGCCGCGGAGAGAATGCTCCGGGCCCCTGAGGAAAACGGTGCGCCTCAGCGCTTCTTCCGGTCCGCCACCCGTTTTTCGCGCACTTTGGCGGCGGACTTGCCGACCCGGTCGCGCAGGTAATACAGGCGCGCCCGGCGCACAACGCTCTCGCGGTCGATCTCCACCTTCTCGATGTTCGGAGAATGCACCGGAAACACGCGCTCGACTCCTTCGCCGTACGAAATGCGGCGAACGGTAAAGGTTTCATTGATCCCAGAACCGCGGTGGGCAATGACGATACCACTAAAAAGCTGGATCCGTTCCTTGTCGCCTTCCCGTACGCGAGTATGCACCTTCACCCCGTCGCCCACCTTGAAAGGCGGGAGGTCGGTCTTGAGCTGCTCTTTTCCGATTTCGTTAACAATCTCGTTCATCGTTGGTTCTCTCCTTGTGCAAGTCTGGTCTGATTTCTCGCGTTCGGCGCGCCCGCATTTCCTGCCGCCAGCGCTCGATGGCCCCGTGATCGCCGGACAAAAGCACATCCGGCACCTTCATTCCGCGAAACTCCGCCGGCCTTGTATACTGCGGAAAAGAGAGGACATTGCCTTCATAGCTGTCCTGAGTCAATGATTTTTCCTCACCTAAAACCCCGGGAATATGGCGGGCCACGGCGTCGACCAGAACCGCCGCGGCCAACGTGCCGTTGGTCAGCACGTAATCCCCGATACTGATTTCGCGGTCGATGAGGCAATCCCTGACCCGCTGGTCCACGCCTTCGTAGTGGCCGCTGAGCAGGAGCAGGTGTTTTTCCCGCGCCAGCTCCTTGACCAGGGGCGTTTTCAACGGCTCCCCGTCGGGGGCGAGGTAAATGGCCGAGGTTTCGGCACCGCGGAGATCCTCGAACGCGGCAAAAACCGGTTCCGGCTTCAGGACCATTCCGGCGCCGCCGCCAAAGGGGCGGTCGTCGGTGACCTGGTGTTTTCCACCGGCCCAGTCCCGCAGGTTGTGCACCCGAAGCTCGAGGATTCCCGCCCGCGCCGCGCGGCCCAGAATGCTCTCCTCCAGGAATCCTCGCACCATACCGGGGAAAAGCGTGAGAAGGTCGATTTTCAAGGCGGAACTCCGGTTGGTCGCTGTCGGTGGCTGAATAAAAAAAGGTTGGGCCATCCGGGACGGGCGGGCGCCCGCTTGTTTTTTCCCGCGCTCCCCGAAGCCCGTGCGCGTAGCCCGGCCGCCGGGATAGAGAAAACGTCTCCAAAACGAATCAGACCGGGAAAGCCTCCCCAACGATGCGGTCTGCACAGGCAAACCCGTGCCGCGAAGACGCCCCTGCCCGGACGGGGAACAACCGCGGATGGGCCGACCGGCCTAGGCTTCGGCCGGGGCGGCGGTTTCGGCCGGCGCCTGTTTCTTCGCCTTTTTGTAGAGCGAACGGACGGTATCGGTCGGTACGGCGCCGTTTTCGATCCAGTAAGTGGCGCGCTCCACGTTCAGGCGCAACTGCTCGGTCTTCGCCTTCGGGCTGTAGGTGCCCAGCGTTTCCACAAAACGTCCGTCACGGGGTGCCCGTGCTTCCGACACGACGATCCGGTAAGAGGGATTGTGAGCCGCTCCGGCGCGGGAAAGTTTGATTTTCAAAGCCATGATGCCTGTAATTTATGCTTGCTGATATGAAAACAGTCGAAAATGAAAGAGGATTCAGGGAGAGTCAATCCCTTACTTTCGCATTATGTTACAAGCAGGAATCGTAGGCCTCCCCAACGTGGGAAAATCCACTCTATTTAACGCGTTGACCCGCACCCACAAGGCGGAATCGGCAAATTACCCGTTTTGCACCATCGATCCGAACGTGGGGGTCGTCACCGTGCCGGACGCCCGTCTCGCCGTGCTCAAAGAAATCGCCCGGACCGACGTCGTCATCCCCGCCGCCATCGAATTCGTCGATATCGCGGGGCTGGTGGCCGGTGCCAGCCGCGGGGAGGGCCTGGGGAATCAGTTTCTCTCCAATATCCGCGAGGTCGACGCCATCGTGCATGTCGTCCGCTGCTTCGAGGACGACAACATCCTCCACAACATGGGTTCCGTCGACCCGCTCCGGGATATTGAAACCATCAACACGGAACTGATCCTGGCCGATATCGGGGCCCTCGAGAAGCGCATTGAGAAACTGAAGAAAAAAGCCCGCGGCCAGGACAAGGAGGCGCAGGCGGAGCTCGACCTGGCGGAAAAACTCCTGCCGCACCTCAATGAGAACAAACCGGCCCTCACCGCTCCGGTAAACGACGATGAACGGGTGCTGTTGAAGCAGTTTTTCCTCCTCTCCGCGAAACCGGTCATTTACGCGGCCAACGTGGCCGACGAAGAACTGGCCCGGGCGGGAGAAAACCCGTACGTGCAACAAGTCGAAACCTACGCGCGGGAGCATCACGCCGCCTCGTGCGTGCATGTCAGCGCGCGCCTGGAAGCGGAACTGGTCGATCTGACCGCGGCCGAGTCGCGGGAATTTCTCCGCGACTTCGGGGTCGAGGATTCCGGGGTTAACACCCTCATTCGGGCGGTGTACGAATTGCTCGGTCTGGCGACCTATTTCACCGCGGGCGAAAAAGAGGTTCGTGCCTGGACAATCACCCGCGGCATGAAGGCCCCCCAGGCGGCCGGGGTCATCCACACGGACTTTGAAAAGGGGTTCATTAAGGCAGAAGTTGTTTCCTACGAGGATCTTGCAGGACTGGGCAGCATGTCGGCCGCGCGGGATGCGGGAAAGTGCCGCCTGGAGGGAAAGGATTACGTGGTGCGCGACGGCGATGTCGCCCACTTCCGCTTCGCCAATTAAGCATTTCCGCGCCTATTCCCCTTCCCGGTAAGCCCCGGGTATTCAAGACTGTTTTAACAGTTGAAATTCATAAAATATTAACATATACCCCCAGAATCAGGTAATCCCGATTCCCGGAACCTTGGCCAGGCATTCATGTCGGGTATGGCTTCCAGGCAACGTAACCCTTTCATTACAAAAGCCAACCAACAAAAGGTATCCAATGATCGACAAAACCAACAAGCAGTCCCTTGGGAAAAAATTCACCGCCATCGCCGCCGCTCTCAGCGTCGGGCTCGGATTTACGCTGAGCGGCTGTGGACCGGAAGAATTCGAACCCCCCGAAGAACCGGGTGAGGAAGTCCCGCTCCCGGGCGAACCGGCTCCCGAGCAGGATGACGAAGCCCCGGCCATGCCGCCGCCGGACGACTCCCAGCAATAAGCTGGCGCCTACACCGATTGCTTGGGATACAAGCAGTCGCCACCCTTATTTATCATTCGGGTCGGGAGAAGCTGATTCTTCCGGCCCCTTTTTTTGTCCCCTCGGCGCGGGTTTTCGGGGGGGGCGACCCTACACCCTGAGCAGTTCTTCCGCGTGCGCGAGAGCCGATTTTGCTTTGCGGTCTCCCAGCATGCGAGCGAGTTCACCCAGCCGCGCGTCGCGCCGGCCGTGCAGCGGCGCTATCGTTACCCGGGTCTTTTTGCCCTTCTGCGACTTATCGACAAGGTAATGGCTTTCAGCCAGCCCGGCAACCTGGGGTAAGTGAGTCACGCAAAAAACCTGGTGACGCCCGGAAAGGCCGGCGAGCCGTTCGCCCACCGACCGACCGATTTCGCCCCCGACATTGGCGTCGACCTCGTCAAAAACCAGAACCGGGATATCGTCGACTTCGGCCAGGATGGTCTTGATCGCCAGCATGACGCGAGCGATCTCACCGCTGGAGGCTATCTTGTTGAGCGGCATCAACTCCTGCCCGGCATTGGGCGAAAACCGGAACTCGCAACGGCAGTCTCCGTGCCTCTTGAGGGCGGCCTCGCCCACGATTTCCACCGAGAAGCCGGATTTCTGAAAACCGAGTGAAGGCAGGCTCTGTCGTACTTCTCGGGAAAGCTTCTCGGCCGCCTTTTCCCGGCCCTTGCGAAGCCGGGCCGCTTCCTTTCGCAGGTTCCCCTCGGCCACTCCGATTTGCCCCTCAAGGCGCTCCAGGCATCCCTTAATGTCGCGTTGACGCTCAAGCCGCTGCGCCATTGCGGCACGCTCCCGCAGTACCGCATCCACGCTGCTGCCATAACGTCGCTTGATATCAAACCATTCGTTCATGCGGTTCTGGATCGCCTCGGCCTCAGCCGGATCCAGGTCGAAACTTTCCGCCACCATTTCAAATTCACGCGCGAGGTCCTCGGTTTCTATGGAGAGGGAACGAAGGCGCGAGACCAGGGATTCCCGGCTGGGGTCGGCCTCCTCCAGTTCCCGGCCCACCCGTTGAAGCTCGCTCAAACGATCCAGGACCTCTCCCTCACCGGTCAAGCCGTCCGATAAACGCCGCGATAACGCGATCAACTCCTGTCCCCGGCTCACCTTGAGAAAATCCCTTTCCAGCGCCTCCACATCTTCCCGGGACCCGACGCAGTCGTCGATGCGGACAATCTGCTGCCGCAGAAAGTCGGCCTCGTCGGGCGAAAGGGCGGTTTCATTGAGCAGGGCATCCTTATCCGCCAGCAGTTGCCTCCACTCGCGGTAATGCTCCCGGTAGGCGGCAAGAACATCGTCGTGCCCGGCGAACAGGTCCAGCAGTTCGAGCTGGG
>PXDC01000037.1 GCA_003565135.1 Verrucomicrobiota bacterium | reverse complement strand
CTTCCGGCCGATCCATGCCTTGCGGCCAGATCGGACGATTCGTCCAGCAATGGGTCTCCAGTACCTCTCCGATGGCCCCGCTCTTCACCCAGCTGTAGGTCATGCGATTACCGACGTTGGCGTGCCCGTGGTTGCCCATCTGGGTGGCGAGCTGTTTACCCGAAGCCAGCTCCGTCAAACGACGCGCTTCGGCGATAGTGTGGGTAAGCGGCTTTTCCGTGAAACAGTGTTTGCCGTGCTGCAAGGCCAGCACCGAAGCCGGATAGTGGTGGTGGTCGGGGACTCCGATCATGACGGCGTCGAATTCCGAACTCATTTTGTCGAACATCTTCCGGTAGTCCTGAAAACCCCGGGCATTGGGCCAGCGGCTGGTGACGTTGCCCGTGCGCCGGGTGTCGACCTCGGCGTAACAGGGGCAGACCGCTCCCAGGCGTTCGATGTCCCCGGTGTGGAGGCGGCCGATTCCTCCGACCCCGATCACGGCGACCCGCAACGGCGGACCGTTATTGGCGGCCCAGCTTTTGGGCGCGATAAAGGGAAAGGCCAAAGTAGCCGCACCCGCACCGGCCATACGGGTGATGAAATGCCGCCGGTTCATACTCTTCTTCCCTTTTTTCATAGGAATAAATGGAGGTGTATTAGCTACTGGTCTTCCCTCAACAAAAAGTCCGCCGGTGGCGGCGCGGTTTGAGTGGAAGGCCCATGGTTACGATACATACAGGAATATTCGCTGTTGGAAGGGTTGGCAAGCTCGATGAAAAAGCATCTTAGCGTTCGAGCCCTCGAAGGGTCGGATCTGGTCCGTGCCGGGGAAATGCTCGGACGGGAACATTACCTTAGCGAACAGGAGGTCTCCCATCAGCCGCTTGAAGATCTTCGTATGCAAAAACCGATTCCCGCTTGCCAAGGTGCCGTTGCATCGCCATTCTTTAGATCCCTACTCCACGATAAAGAAGGACTGAACAATGGGTAAAACACGATTCCCTGGCGTTGTGGGCAAGGTCTGGACGGTCGCATTCCTTGGCTTGTCCGCTATGGCCGCACCAAACGAGGCGAGTGTGGAACCGGTCCTGCCGGTGCATATCTCGTCCGGGGGCGACGATACGGATCCCGAACAGAACCCGCGTCACCCGTACAACTGGGAGCAGCACGATCCCGATCGGCCGCAACCGCCGGTTGTCGATCCCGGCCCCTACAGCGGACCCCAACCGCCGCCCTCGGACGCGACCGTCCTCTTTGACGGCACCAGTTTCGAACATTGGAACCACGAGCGCTGGGAACTGACCGATGACGGCGCGATGCAAGTCGTCCCCGGCGAGGGAGACTTGACCACGCGCGAAACGTTCGGCGACGTGCAGCTCTACATCGAGTTCTGGTGCGACCCGGATTCGCCGGGCGAGGGCGGCAACCGATCGAACTCCGGGGTTTTCTTCGGACCGTACGAAGTTCAGGTTCTCGATTCTTATGAGAATCCGATCCCGGCCGACAAGATCAATGCCGGCATCTACGGCCAGTACCCGCCGCTGGTCAACGCATCCCGGCCTCCGGGCGAGTGGCAGACCTTCAACATCACCTACACCGCCCCCCGCTTTGACGGGGAAGAGCTGATCGCCCCGGCCCGCATTACCGTCTTCCACAATGGCATAGCGGTACAGATCAATGAGCCACTGGTCGGCCCCACCACCAATGCACGCCGGACGGACTACGAGCCGCACGGCGATGTCCCAATCCGCCTGCAAGACCACCGGGACGACCCCATCAAGTTCCGCAACATCTGGGTGCGCGAGCTCGATCCCGGCACCGAATAACAGCAGAGCGCGGGCCTGGTTTGTAGTAATTTCGTCAGAGGTTTGCGTGGGAGGGATGGTCACCACGCCCAGCTTTTCCAGGTGCCGCCCGGAGTCCGATCAGGGCCAGGTGTTCTGGTTGTGGTCGGTGATCGCCAGGATTGTTGATAGGAAATTCAATTGCGTTCCCCATGTTAGGGTTTATTCAACTCTGTAATCTCTTCCTGGAACAAATAAGAATTCATAGGCATGCCGGCTCCAGGTTCCGCTTACCGGATCCCCGGTGGTCTGATCCACCACCGTTGGGTTGTCCCAATCCGGATTGGCAAGGGTTATCGTGCTCTGGGTTTCCCCATCTTTGTCATAAAAAATCATCTCCGCATTGTCGGTAACCGGATACAACCGTCCTTTTAGCTGCCCGTTAACTTCTTCCACCACAATACCGCTGCCTCCTACAAATAGAGCCGTTCTGCCAACCGGCAACGGGTAATTCTCCAATGTAGTGGGCCCCTGATGGACCTCACCGCTGTCATACTCTATCCAGGCGCCTTTCGGCAGATAAACATCCCGGCCCGTTGCCGTAGCGTAGTCATCGCCATACAAAGGGGTGGCAAGGAGCGATTCACCAATCAGCCACTGGTAACTGCGACGCGTTGCATTAGCCAGGCCGTAAACCCCCGGATCGTCCGGATAAGCCAGCGGCAGCGGGGTCATCGGGTAGGGAAACCCGGTCTTGTAAGCCTTGATCGCGTAACTGTACGTATAAGGCTGCAGCCGGTCATGAAGCATTGCGGCATCCCGGGTCACCTGGACGACTTCTTCGTCAAAATTCCAGGGGCCATACCCAAACGACATGCTTGGGTGCAAAGCCGCGTATTCAGCATATCGCATGAGATACATCCTCATGATATCTTTCGGTTCATTTCCGAATTGGCCGGTAGCTAATCCGGTGCCCCCAATAATATCAGGATACACGTAAGGAAAGCCGGAATAGGCATAGGCCAATCCGTTAATTGCCCCGCGATCCTGGGACTGGTTATAATTAAAATCATTATACCGGTGGATATCGGACGGGGAGCCCAGATACTGATTCCGCCCCATAATATACACGCCCTTGTCCATCAATGCCCGGTTCACCGGGTCAATCAAATCATCCGGCAGTTCCTGGGGATACCCATACAGATCCTCTTTAAATCCATCGATGCCATAATCCAGCCATTTTTGGCTGAGCCCCACATACCATTCGACCGCTTCAGGATTCCGCGTGTCCAGGAGATAGGACGGTGATCTTGGGAAGGCTACCCTGAATAGGCGGGGTTCTCCTTCTTCGTTTTTAATAAAGTAATCGTTGTCCAAGCCCTCCTGCGTGAATGGACCGCCTTGGATCAAGGCGATGCGCAAACCAAGAATGACCTTCAAGCCCCGGCTCTGAAAAGACTCGATCATTGATTTCGGGTCCGGATACTTGGCTGCATCCCACATGCCAAAACTGGTTGTGGCCCGTAATCTTTCGGCCGCTTCCTCATCGCTTCTCGTCCGCCTTATCGGGTTACCATGTTCATCAAATTCACCTTCTCCGCTTGGCCAGAATCCGGAACCAATCACCATCCATTCCAAAGGATAGCCCAGGTCAAGATACTGACTGATATTTTCCGTGACCGTTTCATGGTTGGTATTCCAAGCAAGGGCTCCAAAAGCCTCCCAGCCGACACCGAACCATTGATATTTGGGTTTATAGACCGGATGCCCTTCCTTGTTTCGCACATCCAGAAAAGATTGGTAGATTTGCTTGGGCGAACCCACAAAGTAATAAAGCGCAGGGAGTGAGCGAATACCCCTGGAACCCTGCACATTTTCATCCTCGGCAATTCGAACCACTTTTTCACCGGGCTCGATATTCACTTTTGCAAATACGTGCGTTGGGAAAATGACGAAATTACTTTGCATGCGGATCAAGCTGCGATCATGGCGGACTGAGTCCATATCAAAACCGGTCATCTCAACCGTGGTTCGTACATCCCGCAATGATCGACCACTATAGGCGGCATGGTCAGCCATACCATAGGCTGGACCCAAACCCGCAGTCCGGCCGATAATCGTATACTTTCCGTCCTCGACCGGCGTCACTTGCATTTTCACGGCATGGTCCTCCGGTGTCAGAAGGATTTCAGCTCTGACTCCATCGTCCGTTTCCACCTCAAATTTTACCTGATCCGCCTTCTGTTCAAGTAATCTCGTATGCACTACCTTGGATACGG
>PXDC01000497.1 GCA_003565135.1 Verrucomicrobiota bacterium | reverse complement strand
TTTTCCCACGGTCTTCCTGCTGAATCTCTGGGGTGGTGCGATTGGAAACGTTCCCATTGAATCCAGCGGCTTTCCCTCCAGTCCCGCCACCGTTTCCATATCCGGTATGGATGGGGGACAAATCAATCCCGCTGTCGGTGAGGCCCTGTCCATCAGCGACGGCCAGAACCCTCCGGTCGAGTTCGAGTTTGTCTCCGCCGACTTCGACGTGGAAGAGTTCGACGATTTTGTGGCCGAAACCGGACGTCTGCCGGTCCTTCTTGGTGAGTTGGTTATCGAAGATGAGGAGACCGAAGGGGAAATCGTGGAAGAAGACCTGGTGGCTACCCGGGACAATCTCATGGCTATGATCAACCGTGTGGCCGGGGGCGAATTTGAACCGGACATGACCTTGGGGGTCATCGCGTCACCGGCGCCGGATTCTCCGTTCGGCATTATGCTGGTCCACAAAATTCCGGGGGAAATCGGAAACGACGGAACGGTTCAGGCGTTGCTCGACTTTGCTTCCTTTACCGCCGAAGGACTCGACGGGGGCGGCAGCCTCGAGTTCCCCCGGGATCACGTCTACGTTGTCGATCGGGATACCAACGAATCCGGTACCTTTGACGAGTTGGGTGCCGTATCTCTGGAACTCGCCAGCATTACCGAGTTTGGCACGGCGGGAGACAATTACGCCCTCGACCCGGCTATCAGTCTGGACGGACGGTACGTCGCTTTCCGGACACAATCGGGCAACCTTCAGCCGGCGATTACGGAACGTTCGGACGGTCGCCAGTTCCTCACCCGTGAGGTTTCCGCTCTGGGGGCGCCGACTTCGTTTTCCAGCGTGGTTATTCGCGACCGGGAAGCGGAGGAAAACCGGCTGATCAGCGTCAATCGTTTCGGCGAACACCCGCTCTTTGTCCTCGGCGGAGGCCCCGTTCCTTCCAGCCGGGCTCCCGCTTTCGGCGAGTCGGGACGCTTTATCGCGTTTGCATCCGATGCTCACAGTTTGCCGGGGCTGGCCCACGGTGCCACCAACAGGATCGCCCTGGATAACAATTCGCTTCGCGATGTCTTTGTGCACGATCTGCGGGTCGGGCCCGGTTTTGGGGGCGACGATCCCCGTTTCCCACCGGTGGTCAACATGATTGAACCTCTGGGTGGCAGCCGTTTCGCACTCGGTGTTCCGATTGACCTGCGTGCCTCCGCTTTCCCCGGTTCCGGAAACTTCGGGACCTCAATCGAACGGGTGGAGTTCACGGTTAACGGTAACATTGTCGGCGTCGACGAGTCGGGTCCCTACAGCTTCCAGTGGACGCCGTCCTCGGAGGGAATGTACACGATCTCGGCCCGTGCAGTCGATTCGCTGGGCAACAGCGCTACCGCTACCGGGGTTCAGATTACGGTGGGGGCATTCGATCCGGTCAATCAGGACGAGGATTTTATCCGCGATCTGTATCAAATGATGCTCAATCGCGCACCGGATTCCTCGGAGCTTTCCCAGAACAGCGACCGGCTTGCCTCCGGTCAGGTCACGCGGGAGGGCCTGGTTTCCGAACTGATGGATCGGGCCGAATTCGATCATGTGGTGGTCAATGCCTTCGCCGCCTTTCACGTAATCCTGGGCCGCGCTCCGACTACCGGGGAGATGCAGGATGCCATGGACATCATCCGGATGTTCGACGAGGAGGATCCGGATGTGCCTGAGCAGAT
Source organism: Verrucomicrobiota bacterium (assembly GCA_003565135.1). Classification (GTDB taxonomy): domain Bacteria; phylum Verrucomicrobiota; class Verrucomicrobiia; order Opitutales; family T3Sed10-336; genus PXDC01. The sequence goes on along the minus strand of PXDC01000497.1, from coordinate 2,355 downwards.
TGTTGTTGATGATGCCGCCCGGTTCCTCGGCACCGAAAGCCTCGCGCTTCAACTGTTGACGTCACCGGAGTTTGTCAACCGGAATGGCCCGTACCAGGCCGGCCGTAACAAGGAGTTTATTGAGCTACTCTACCGTAATATCGGACGCAGTCCCAGCGACTTGGATCTGATCAGGGCCAATTCGCTGATCGGTGGTACTGAAGATGAGGACGGCGTGGGACGACTCAGCTACACTACGTTGTTCATATTCAGCGGATTTTATTTCAATACCGCGTCGCCGGAACAGACTTCCGTGCGTATCGGGATTCCGGATAGTGTGCGTGAGCGCTACCGCCGGGCCGCCCTTTATTTCACGCTCACCGGCGTCATACCGGACGAAAACAAGGCCGCTGAACTCAACAGTGGCGGACGTACGAATGCGGTTGGCACCATCTTCGGGAGTGCGGATTACCTCAATCGCTTCCCCAATTTCTTCGGCCATCTCGAAGAGGTTGACGGTACACATGAGAAGAATTCCCTATGGTTGGGCCGCTTCAATGATCGCTACTTTGATCACGTTCGCTCGCACGGTTGGATAAATCACGAGGAGCATGGCTGGTGGTACCGGCATTCGTCCGATTCGTCCTGGGTGTACGACCACATCAAAGGAGGCTGGGTGTGGACCAACGAGGGGATTTATCCCTTCTTCTACAGTCACAACGACAGCACCTGGCTCTTTTACGATATCGGAGGAACCCCCGATCAGCGTTGGTTCTACTTCTACAATATCGAGAGCTGGCAGAGTGTTGAGCGGTAGTTCCGTGACCAGCACGGATGGGTAATTATAAATCAGATTGAACGGTGTTAACTATGCGAAAGAAACTGACGGATTTTGGCTGGTTTGGCTTTCTCGGGTTTTGTATTCTGGCGGTGGCGGTGCTTACCGGGGGCAGCAGCGGAAGCAGCAGCAGCCGGAGTAATAGCGGCCCGCCGGGCAATCCCGACAACCCGCCCACCGAAGAGGTGGACGAAGAGGATAAGCCGGAAGAACCCGAAACCCCGCCACCCGGCGAAGGCGGCTGACGCCGGGTCTTTCGGGAGAAACCGAAATCGATTTTTGGTTTCCCTTTTCGGTGGAAGGTACGGGTTTGTTTCCTTCAGTCGTAGAATAACAGGGGTTGTTGGCCGTGATTATGACTTGATCGCTGTTGGCTCTTCCGTCAGTTAGGTTGCGTGGTCAGGCTTATTGTGGTGACATTTTTGGCGGCGACCCTTGCGCCCGGAGTCTACGGAGATTCAGGGAGCAAGGGCGCCGCAGGTCACGGCCCCTTACCGGAAGCCGTGTTTCCGCAATTGGAAGAGTGGCTGCGTCATGCGCGGGATTTCTCGTTTCCCATGATCGAGGCGGCTTTTCGCGAGGAGGAGGCCGACGGTGAGGCCATGGGCCGGTCGGCTCGCCTTTATCCTTCGGTCTCGGGGCATTTCCGTTACGTTTCCCGGGTGGAGGAGCGGGATGATTTGGACGGCCACCGGCGGTCCTACCAACCCCAGGCCGGACTGACCGTTCGGCAACCCCTCTACCACTGGGGTTCGCTGCGGGCGGGCAGCCGGGCCGGGCGTATTCGCAGCGAGATTGCCGGACTCAACCGGGCCGAGGCGTACCGGTTGTTGACCCTGGAATTGCGGGAACGTTTTCTCGAACTGGCCGTTCGCGGCAAGGAGCTGGAGCTTGCCGCGGAGGAATCGGTTTTGGCCGAACGCGAAGCGGAACGGGCGGAAGGGCTTCTCGAACGTGATGAAATGGGTTTGACGGATGTGCGGGAGCGGCAGCTCGAAGCCAGGGAGCGCCGTATGCGACGGGAACGCCTCGAGGAGGAGTACCGGCTCGCCCGGGAGGCCTTTTCCCGCCTGGCGGGGTTGGAGAAGAACGATGCCGCATCGTTTCCGACCGGGATTCCTTCGTTTGCCCATACGCTCCCGCCGGATCCTTTGGTGATCCGGGAACATATTCGGCGGACCGAGGGTTATCGGCCGCATCTCGCATCCGCACGGAAGCGGGTGGAGGAAGCCGAAAGTTTGCGGGAGGCCGAGCGGTCGCGGGTTCGCCCGCGACTCAACCTGGTCGCGGGGGTGACCCAGGATCAGGTGGCGGTTTTCGATCGCGGCGATATCGATCGAACCGTGGCCTTCGCCGGAATCGAGGTAACCTGGGATTTTTTCGACGGATTCGAAGCACGGGGACGCCGTATGGCCGCAACCGCCCGGCAACGCCTGGAGGAACGGCGCCGGGATCGCGAGGAACGCGAATGGACGGCGGATGTCGACCGCAACGAGCGTTCACTGATCTTTCGGCACAGGGAGTTGTTGCTGGCCGAG
>PXDC01000061.1 GCA_003565135.1 Verrucomicrobiota bacterium | reverse complement strand
GCCCCCAGCTTACCCTCGAGCGGGCGTGCCTGTATAGGGGGTGGTTGCCCGGACATTTACACTACATGGACTGGTTTGTTAATAATTCGTCGACAGGAACCGACCATACCCCTCCGATTGAAGATGCACCCCCGTTCGATGTCACCTATTCCGGCTTTACCTGGACGTTCAAAGCGGTGGCGGAAGTAGTCCCCCAGCAAGAACACATCATCCGGATCGTGGTGGCAGATGGCGATACGAAATCGAATGATGCGAAATTCGATGCGGCCACATTCTTAAAACGCGGCAGTTTTTATTCATTCAACGTACAGGAGTAATCCAATGAAAAATGGCAAATTTCCCAGTAGCCTGTTTTTAGGTTCGGCCATGCTTGTGATATTGATCGGGGGACAATCGCGATCAGATGGCAGTATTGTATATTCCGGTCTACAAGATTACGTATTGGGACATTCTTCTGATGAAGCGGTGCCGATATTTATGGCTGCGGCGTCGGAGCCGTTTTACATTGTAGATATTAGGGGTGGCTTTGATTTACAAGGAGTGTCACCTGCGAGTTACTCCACTGTGTTTGATCTTGAGTCGCCGGGTAGTCCGGTTGTTTCGGTTACCTCGGGTAACATTGTCGACGGAAGCCTCGATTGGAATTCAATAAGTAGCTTTTCGCGAATCCTGCGTTATGACGACCCGGGATTCGGAAGCGGCGATTTTTTCGACCGAACCGACGCGTACATGCCCGTGCGCATCGGCGACGACGACGACACCTACTACGGCTGGCTCCGCATGAGCCACAGTATGGCCGGAGAGCAGTTAACCGTCCATGACTGGGCCTGGAACAGCGCGGCGGGAGAACCGATCCTGGTCGGGGAGATTCCGGAACCGCGTGCGTTTGCGTTATTGGCGGGTTTGGCTGTGCTGGGGTGGATCCTTTGGCGTCGACGTTGACGTTGAAACGTCGGCGGATGTCCACTCGAGATCAAAAAGACGGATATCACGGGAGCAGGTCGTTCCTTTAGGAGACCGGGGTTGAGGAACGCCGGGGAAGATAAATCGAGGTCCCGGGCCGGTTAATGCGGGTCCAGGGTGATCGTGGCGAGAACCTCGTCGCCGCGCCGGATCTCGGCCCGCTCGACCTGTCGGTCGCCGGTGAGGTGGATGCGGTATTCGGATCCGTCCGGCCCGCTCAGCCGCGCGGTCCAGGTTCCGTCCTGAAAGTTCGCGGCGCGCAGGGAATAACCGGCGGTTTCGCCCCGGGCCGCCGGCGTCTTCAGGGTGAAGAGGGCGACTTCGCCGGCGGCGGGTTCGGTGAGAACACGCAGGCAGGGGATCGGCGTGTAGGTGCGCTCCTGGCCGCGGGCCAGCCAGCCGCGCAGGACCGGTTCGGTTTTGCCTTCACTGACACGGAGGGAAACGGGATGAGTACCCGCGGTTTCGATACGGAGGGTGGGGCCGTCTTCGTGCGCGGCGGTGGCCGCGTTGCCGTTTGTTTCCACCGCATCGACATCCAGGTTCCAGAGCCATTCCCAGGAGTGCTCGTCGCCGCCCGGCGGGGTCAGGCGATCGAACACCAGCCAGCCGGCATTCGCGATGTCCAGCACGATGCGCTCGTGATGAAAGGTGGTGTCCTCCCGCTCCTGCAGCCGGAGTTCCCGCCGGGCGCCCGCCAGGACCACTTCGCCCTCGTTTTTGAAGGTGATGGGCATGGGTTCGCGGGGCCGCCGGATTTCCTGGGCCGGCAGATGGAGTTGGCCGTCCATGAGCACCACGTTGTGGGCGGCGGAGCTGCGAAGGTGGCGGGAGACCGGCTCATTGGTGTACTGGGGTGAGGCCGGATCGACCGAGAAATGGCGTCCGTGGGCGTAGGTGAAGAACTGGAGGTCGTCGTCGTGAAAGTGTGAGGTGCCGCGGGGACCGGCATCGAAGACGGCGTAACGGTCCGGCCGCCGGAAGACGGCATAGCCGCCCCAGGGAACGAGGTCCGGCTCATGGTTCAGCCAGGGGGGATCGCGCAGGTCCGGGTGACCGGTGACGGCGGCGAGGTCCCGGTACAGGTCCACCACGTCGATGCGCGGGGAGTTGTGGACGCCGGGAGCGACGCCCTCCGGGTCGGCGATCCGTCCCAGGGCGGAGGTCATGCGCACGAGGTCGTCCCAGAAGGTCTCGGGGAGCGCGAACTCGTTTTTCCCGGCGATGCGGGCGAGGGCGTAAAAATTGGCGATGCAACCGGCGGCGGCGTAGTGGGGGGCGAATTCCTGATGGGTGCCGTCGGGATAAAACTGGCGGTCGATTTCCTCCTGTACCCGCCGGACAGCGGTTTCGCCGAACTCGGGGGCGTCCCGGATCTCCGGAAACATCATGCCCGCGTGGGCCAGGCCGTTGCTTTCCATGATGCGCCAGTTCCCGCCCGCGGTCGAGTCCATGAGGTGGAGCGCCTGTTCGCGCTGGGCGGCGACGAAGAGCCAGATTGCTTCGTCGGTCACGTGGGGGCTGCGACGGAAGATCTCGAAGGCGTACGGCCAGCTGGACCCGGCCCGGATGCCGGTGTCGAGGGTCCGCCAGGCGCTGCTGCGGCGATGCCCCGAACCCTCCGGTCGCGGGCACTGGGCCAGCCAGCTGCGGAGTTCGCGCTCCCAGGCCCGGGCGTACCTGGCGTCACCCGTTTCCTCGTAGGCGTCGGCCAGGTTGATCCAGTGCAGGTGCCGGTTCATTTGCCAGACCCATTCGTTGGTCCGTCCTTCGCTCGCGTCGTGATGCCAGTCGACCACGTCCTCGAATTGGTGCTCGATTCCGTAGGCGCCGGTGTAGCGGAGCTCAACCACCGCGTCGGGGTCGAAGTCCATGCCCGCGACCTCGTTGATGCCGACCCCGAACCACCGCTTCCGAATGGCGGGGATGCTCTCGGTGCGCTCGATCCGCGCGGGTCCCTCCCGCAACCGGCGGACATAGGCCTCCACGGCACCGGCGCCATCGCCGTCCCCCAGCTTCCGGGCCCAGTCGGTCCCGGGAAAGCGTTCCGGTTCGAGAACGTGTTCGGGTTGGAAGATGGCGGCACGGGTATCGGGTTCGGTCATGGACGATTCCAGGGTGGGGGCGGCGAGCGCGAATGCGGCGGCGAGCGCGCCGAGGGACCCTATCGGTAAGTGCGGTTTCATGGGAATTCCTTCTCAGGGACACGGAGATCGATGGCAAGGTTTTCAGGAAAAATAACGGCGGTGGGAACATAACCCATCGCATTTTCGGCGCTGTGGGTACGCCGGCCGGCGCGAACCGGCGGTCATCGGGAATCCGCCCACGCCGCCCATTCCTCCGGGGATACGACTCCGAAATGGATCAGCCCTTCGAGGATTCCCGAGACGTAGTTTCCGTTCAGGCCCGGGTAGCGGTCGCCGGAGGCGAGGTAAAGGCGGTGGCCGACCCGGTTCTCCCGCGCCTGCCGGGAGACGTCCCGGCGAACCTCCTCGATGGCGTTGGCCACCAGCACGGCGCGGTAGCCGTGGGTGAGGGGAAGCAGGTCGTTGCCGCTGTCGCCGCAGTAAATGAACGCATCCAGGGGGAGGTCCATTTGGCGGCGGAGGAATTCGATTCCTTCCAGCTTGTTGGCCTTGCGGGGCAGCACGTCGAGGAGGCCGATGTGTTCGGTCTCGTCGATGCTCCAGATCACCCGGGCGTCGGGCGTGACGCGGTGCAGGCGGGTTTCTGCTTCGCGGCGAATGGCGTCCGCCCGGTCGAGATCGTCCAGGAAGTAACTCAGTTTGAACGGATTCTGGTGTTCCTCCGGTTGCAGCCGCAGGGGGAGCGAGGCGAGGTCCTGTTTGAAGGCCTCGGTGCTCCAGTACGTGGTCTGGTCGTGAATGAAATCGCGGTAGGCGGTGTCTTCCTCCCAGGCGTCCCGGTTGCGGCGGTAGAGCCGGGTGCCGACTTCGGCCACCGCGAAATCCGGCTCGGGCGCCCCGAATCGACCGATCCCCTCCCGGATCTGACCGAGGTGGCGCCCGGTGGCGTAGACCAGGGGCAGTTGTTTTTGCGCCACCATTCGGCAAAATCCGGGCATGGTGCCGTCGTACGATTGCCGGCCGTTGGGAAAAAGTGTGCGATCCAGGTCGGTGGCGAGCATGGTGGTCATGGCGGCGCGCGAGGGGCGGTCCGGCCGGACTCGGCCGTCGAAAGGATCCGGCCCCGGTCTGAATCGGAATGAAACCGGCGGCATCTGTCAATCCGTACGGTCCACACCGGGTTCGACGGGGGAGGGCATCGCGGGTTTACCCGGGGTTCCGTGAACGCTGTAAACCGGCTCGAAACAAGGGATTGACAGCGCCGCCCGGGGCGTCGAATCCCCGGCCGGGAATTTGAAATTTGTCGTTGCCATCGTCCCTCTCTATGTCCTCTTTTGATTGTTTCCGTTATGGTGGACTTCTTGTTTTATATCTTCGCGACGCTGACCCTGGGAAGCGCCGCCATGGTCGTTTTGAGCAGGAATCCGGTCAATGCGGCCATGTTTCTGATCGTCTCCATGGTCGGGGTGGCGTCGCTTTTTGTGCTCCTCTCGGCCTTTTTTCTGGCCGTTCTGCAGGTCCTGGTCTACGCGGGCGCGGTGGTGGTCCTGTTTCTCTTTGTCGTCATGCTTTTGGACGAGGAGGACAAGCGCCGGGTCAGTCCCGGGAAGCTCAATTCGGTCGCCAGCGTGGTGGCCCTGGTGCTGCTGTTGCTGGGGGCGTTTTCCATCGTCATTTCGCCGGACCTGGTGGTGCCGGGTATGGCCGAACCGCGGACCCTGGGGACCACCGAAGCTGTGGGGGCGAATCCCAGCGAGTACGGGTACCACCTGTTTACAACCTACATGCTGCCGTTCCAGGTGGCGGGCTTTCTCCTTCTGGTCGCCATGATCGGGGTCATTCTGGTGAGCCGCAAATACCGGGACGATTCGGAGGTCCCCGCGCGGTCGTGACCGGGCGCATTCACACAAGGGGTAAGGATTCTCGGCAATGAATATCGGTATAATGGATTTTCTGGCGACCAGCGCGCTGCTGTTCGCCATTGGTTTTTTCGGAATCCTCGTGCGGCGCAACACCCTGGTGGTTTACATGTGCCTGGAGCTGATGCTCAACGCGGTCACCATCGCGCTGGTGGCGTTCTCGCGGTACAACGGAACCATGGACGGGAATGTCTTCGTCTTTTTCATCATCACCGTCGCCGCAGCCGAAGTTGCGGTGGGGCTGGCCATTATCGTGGCCCTCTTCCGGCGCCGTCACACGATCCAGCTGCCCCAACTGAACCTGCTGAAACACTGATATGAGCAACGAGCAACTGATCGTATCTCTCCTGGTGGTGCCGTTCCTCTCGGCGCTGGTGATCGGGGTGCTCCTGCGCCGGAACCACGACGCGGCGGCCGCGGTGTCGCTGGCGGCGGCGGGTGTGGTGCTGCTGGGGTCGCTTTACCTGATATTCGGCAACATCCGGGAAGAGTTCTCCTACGAGTGGATGACCTTCGGGGAGTACACCGTGTCGCTGGGTTTTTACTTCAACGACCTGGCCGCCCTCCTGCTGTTCGTGGTCGCCGTGGTCGGCTTCCTCATCCACGTTTTCAGCCTGGGTTACATGAAGGACGATCCGGGTAAGGCGCGCTATTTCGCCGGCCTGTCGCTGTTCATGTTTTCCATGATGGGGATTGTTTTCGCCAACAACCTCATCATGATTTTCATTTTCTGGGAACTCGTGGGGTTGAGTTCGTTCCTCCTGATCAACCATTACTACCACAAACCGTCGGCCGCGGCCGCGGCCAAAAAGGCGTTCATCGTCAATCGCCTGGGTGACTTCGGGTTTCTCATCGGAATTATCTGGAGTTACTGGCATTTCGGGACCCTGAACCTGTTCGATATGGCCGCCCTGGTGGAGGCGGATCCGGATGTCCTGCATGTCGGCATCGGGCTGCTGCTCTTCTGCAGCGCCCTGGGGAAATCGGGACAGATTCCGCTGCACGTCTGGCTGCCCGATGCCATGGAGGGCCCGACCCCGGTGTCGGCTCTGATTCACGCCGCCACCATGGTGGCGGCGGGGATTTACCTGCTGTGCCGCATCTTTTTCCTTATCCCTCCGGACGCGATGGTGCTGATCATGTGGGTGGGCGCCGCCACGGCGGTTTTCGGGTCGCTCTGCGCGATCGTGCAAACCGACATCAAGAAGATCCTGGCGTACTCCACCATCTCCCAGCTCGGTTACATGGTGGCCGCGTTCGGGCTGGGGGCGCTGGTGGTCGACGGGGATACCCAAACCGCTATCCAGGCCGGTATCGGGGCGGCCATGTTTCACCTCGTGACCCACGGCTTTTTTAAGGCGCTGCTCTTTCTCGGGGCCGGTTCCGTCATCCATGCCTGCCACCACGAACAGAATATCTACCGTATGGGCGGGTTGCGGTTGCGCATGCCCATCACCTTTGCCACCTTCACGATCGGTTTTCTGGCCCTGGTCGGGATGCCCGGTTTGGCGGGTTTTTTCAGCAAGGACGCCATCCTTTACCTGGCCTGGGAAAACAACCGCGTGGTGTTTCTCATTCTGGCGGCGACCGCGCTGCTGACCGCTTTTTATATGACGCGGCTCTGGCTGACCGCCTTTTTCGGCGAGGCGAAGACCGACGCCTCCCGTGACGCCAGCGAGAACGACTGGCTGATGACCGGTCCCCTGGTGGTCCTGGCGATATTCTCGGTGCTGGCGGGGTACGGCTTTATGCACCCGGCGATCTTCGACGGCATTCTGCGCGAAGTGCCGCACGCCGAGGGAGCGGCCTTCGCCTGGGTGGCGGGAATTTCGGTGGTGGTACTCGTGGCCGGTTTCCTGGCCGCCTGGTTGTACTACGGTGCCGGCGCGCGCGAAGACCGCCTGGAGAAACAATACCCCGGCATTCACGGCTTTCTCGCCTCCAAGTTCTTTTTCGACGACGTTTACGAATGGTACGTGAGCCACGTCCAGCAGCGGTTCGCCAGCGTGCTTAATTTTATCGACCACATCGTTATTTCCGGGGTGATCGTGCGGGGAGCGGCCGGCCTTGTCGGTTTGTTGAGCCTGGGGACGCGCGCCGCGCACACCGGGAACCTGCACGCCTACGTCTACTGGATTTTCCTCGGGGTCGTGCTGCTGTGGCTGTTTGTGAGAGGTGTCCTCTGATCCGGGACTGATCGCGTTATGTTTGAGAGTATTTCATTTCTTATCCACCTTGCGGTTTTTGTTCCCATCCTGTGCGGGGCCGTGTTGCTCCTGGCCGGTACGCGCCTGGAGGAGTTGCTGGCCCGGAGAGTGGCCACCGCCGGATTCGTGGTGCCGGCCGTGGCGGCGATCTGGCTCTGGTGGGCTTTCTCGCCCGATCCGGAGACCGGTTACGCCTTCATGAGCGACCTGCCGACGGGCCTGCAGATTATCGGGGTTTCACTCAAATTCGGTTTGAACGGCATTTCCCTGCCGCTGTTTGTGCTGGCCGGCGTTGTCGGTCTGGCCGCCGGTCTCTACGCCCTGGTCTCCGGGGCGGAGCGCCTGCGGCAGTACCTGTCCCTTCTCCTGGTCATGCAGGGAGGGCTGATGGGCATTTTCGCTTCGGTGGACGTGTTCTTCTTTTATTTTTTCCACGAGATCGCGCTCATTCCGACTTTTGTCATGATCGGCATCTGGGGCGGCCGCGAGCGGCACTACGCGGCCATGAAGATGACCGTTTACCTCTCCCTGGGCGCGCTCTTGTCCCTGGTGGGGTTGATCGCCCTCTACGTGCAGAGCGGTGCCGAATCCTTCGATATCCTCAGTATGAAGGAGCAACTCTCGGGCCAGACCCTCAGCACGGTGGCGCAGAACTATACCTTCGCCCTGCTGCTGTTCGGATTCGGTATCCTGGTTTCCCTCTGGCCGTTCCATACCTGGGCGGCGCTGGGGTACGGCGCGGCCCCGACCTCGGCGGCCATGTTGCACGCCGGGGTCCTGAAAAAATTCGGTCTCTACGGCCTGATACAGATCGGGGCGCCGCTCCTGCCCCAGGGCGCTGAGAACTGGATGTACTTTCTGGCGCTGCTGGCGCTGGGCAACGTCGTGATCATCGGCTTTGTGACCGTGGCCCAAAGGGATCTGAAACAGATGATCGGTTTCAGTTCGGTCATGCACATGGGGTACTGCTTTCTCGGTTTGGCCTGCCTCTCCGCGGTCGGAGTCGGCGGCGCCGTCATCCTGATGTTCGCGCACGGCCTGACCGTCGCCTTGCTCTTCCTCCTGGGCAACTGCATCTACCAGCGCACCGACACGTTCGATATGCGGGAGATGGGGGGCCTGGGCCGGAACGCGCCGGTCCTGGCCGCGTTTTTTGTCACCGCCATGCTGGCGAGCATCGGCCTCCCCGGTCCCGGCCTGGCCAATTTCTGGGGTGAGTTGACCGTCTTCATCGGGCTTTGGCAGTACCGGGAATGGATGGTCGTGCCGGCCGTTTTCGGCGTGGTGATTTCGGCCGTGTACGGGCTGCGCGCGGTGGGCAACATCTTCTTCGGCGAACCGACCGAATCGTTTCGCTCCGTCGCGGCGGAGCGGAAGATCAGCGATATCCAGTCGCACGAACGGACGCCGGCCCTCGTGTTGTTGCTGCTGCTGATCCTGGTCGGGCTTTGGCCGCGTTCCCTGACCGATGCCATCGACCAGAGTGTGTCGCCCATCTACCAGGTGACGGTGCCTTCGGAGGAGGTGTCCGCCGCCGGCGACGCCGGAATCCGGCCCGTAGCCCTCTCCGGTGAGGAGGGCCTTCCCTCCTGCTGCGCGCCGCCGCGGCCCGGGCCGGAAAACGAAGCCTCCGCCAACGTCTTATCTCCATGAACGAGAATTTGAGTCCATTTAAGGAAATCGCCGCTTCCAACCAGTGGAGCGCCATCCTTCCGGAAATCTCCCTGGCGGTCCTGGCCCTGGGACTGTTGGTGTTGGAGGTGTTCTTTCCCCGGCATCGCCGGATCCTGATTCCGCGTATCGCGATCGGGGGCCAACTGGTGGTGTTGGCCGCGGTGCTGCTGTTCTACCGGGACGGGGCCGGGTTCCTCGGCCAGGAAACCTTTGCCGGAATGCTTTTCCACGACCAGGCGGGGCAGGCCATGCGGGTCTTTTTCCTGCTGAGCTCCTTGCTTGTCGGTTATCTCGCGACCGTGTCACTGGCGGGAAAACCGGTTCCAAAGGTCGAGTTTTTCCACATCCTCCTGGTGGTGACGGCCGCGTTGATGCTTCTGGCCCAGAGCAATCATTTTGTCATGTTTTTCATCGCCCTGGAGACCGTGACGATCGGATTTTATGTCCTGGTGAGTTACCTGCGGTACCAGTCGATCTCCCTGGAGGCGGGCCTGAAGTACCTCATATTGAGCGGGGTGAGCACGGCCATCCTGTTGTTCGGTATCGCCTTGCTTTACGGCATCGCGGGAAATCCGTTATTGGCCGGGGCGTCGCCGGACCCGATGAACTTCGGGGCCCTCAACGCCTTCCTGAAAAACCATCCCGAGAACAGCCTGGCCCTGGCCGGTATGGCGATGGTGATTGTCGGGGTCGGCTTCAAGATCGCGGCCTTTCCTTTCCAGATCTGGGTTCCCGATGTCTACCAGGGAGCCTCCACCCCGGTCACCGCCTTTCTGGCGGTCGCTTCGAAGGCGGCCGGATTCGCCGTCCTGCTGATCCTGGTCCTCAAGGTTTTCCAGCCGATGGAGGCGGTGCTGGTTCCCCTCCTGAGTGTGCTGGCCGCGCTGACCATCCTTTTCGGCAACATCGCGGCCCTCACCCAGAGGAATACCAAGCGCCTGATGGGGCTTTCGGGGGTGGCCCACGCGGGTTACCTCATGGTCGGCGTCATCGCGTCCCTCTACGTGCCCTGGGCCCAGGGGGCGGTCCTCTTTTACCTGTTTGCCTACCTGCTGGCGTCGTTTGCCGTATTCGGGGTCATGGCCCACCTGTCGCCGGAGGACGGTACCGGGGATGAACTGGATGACTACCTGAGCCTGGCCGGCGACCGTCCCTTTCTCGGCGCGGTTCTGGTGATCGGGCTCGGTTCGCTCGCCGGGATTCCCCCGCTGGCGGGTTTTATCGGGAAGCTGCTCATCTTCGTGGCCGCCTTTCAGGCGGGGTTGTACTGGCTCCTGGGGGTTGCCCTCTTCGGGGTCGTTTTGTCGATCTATTATTATTTCGGGTGGATCCGGAGCGCGGTTTTCCGCTACTGGAAAACGGCGGACGACGAGGCCGAGGATAAGCAACCGTCCCGGGAGCGCCGGGAGGTGACGCCGGTCGGCCGGTGGATTCTCGGCGGGCTCGCCGCGGCCACGGTGGTTCTCGGGTTTTTTCAGGGTCCGCTCAGTACCTGGTTGGAACGGCTGTGAGGGCGAAGGGGAGGCGCGCGTTCCGGTTCCGGAGGTCAAGCCCCCGGCAAACCGCGCCGCAGGAAGGTTTGGGCATGCGTGCCCATCCGTGGCGCCGATGAACCGGAGTTCCGGCGATCCCGCGCCGTGCCCCTTGTGCGGGGCGGCTGATCCTCCGGTGATTGCGGGCACCGGCGCGACCGGGTACCGGGATTGCTCCGCTTGTGGCCTGATCTCCATGCATCCCCGGCATTATCCCCGGCCGGCGGACGAAAAGGCCCATTACGACACCCACGAAAATTCCCCGTCCGATCCGCGTTACCGGCGGTTTCTCAACCGGTTGGCGGCGCCCATGATCGAGCGGCTGAAGCCGGGGGCCCGCGGCCTGGACTACGGGTCGGGTCCGGGACCGACCTTGTCGGTCATGCTGCGGGAAGCGGGGTTTCCCACCCGCATCTACGATCCCTTCTACGCGCCCGAAACCGACGCTTTGACCGGGACGTACGACTTTATAACCTGTACCGAGACGGCCGAACACTTTCACGCACCCGCCCGCGACTTTCAGCGGGTCGACCGACTGCTGGTTCCGGGGGGCTGGTTTGGCATGATGACGGAATTCCCCTCCATGGATACGGATTTTGGGACCTGGTGGTACCGGCGGGATCCGACCCATGTCTGTTTCTACCGCGAGGAGACCTTGTCGTGGATCGCCCGTCGTTTTGGCTGGCGGTGGGAAAGGGCGGGCCGGACGGTGGCGATTTTTCAGAAACCGGAAGACGCCCGCCGGGGTCCGGACTAAAGGATGAGGAGCCCGAGAAATCCGAGTGCGAGGAGGAGCAGCAGTACCGAGAGGGTTTTCTTTTCCTGGCTGGTGAGTTGCAAGAGTTTCATGGCCGGCGGAAGGGTTTGGTTTCGATACATCCTGGGACGGTGGGGCCGGGGGTCAAACCGCAACCGCCGCGGGCAATTGCACTTGAGACTCCCGGTCGGCCCGGGGTAAGCTCGGTCAACGGTGATGACGCTCTCCAATCAACGCGATCCGAAAAAAGGGGCCCCCGACGCCCGGAAAGGCGCCAATCTTTACCTGGTGGGCTTCATGGGAACCGGCAAGTCGACCTTGGGGCGGATGATGGCCGCGCGGTTGCGGTACACCTTCCTCGACAGCGACGGCGAAATCGAACGTGTGCGGGGGAAGACGATTCCGGAGATTTTCGCCACCGAGGGAGAGGAGGCGTTTCGGCGTTACGAGCGCGAGTTTATCCAGTCCGGTCACCCGTCGTCCGGCTGTGTCGTGGCTTGCGGCGGCGGGTTGATCACCCAGGACGGAATGCTGGAAGCCCTCAAGGCGAAAGGTGTCGTGGTTTGCCTGGTGGCGTCGGCCGACACCATCCTGGAGCGAACCGCGGCCAATCGCAATCGCCCGCTTCTGAATTGCGAGGACCCCCGGGAACGGATCCGGGAGCTCCTGGCCGAGCGCGAACCGGTTTACCGGCGGGCCGGCACCCTCGTCCTCACCGACAATCGTTCACGCTGCGAACTGCTCGCGCATATTCACCGCATTTACCTGCGGGAGGGCCGGGAGCGCGCCAGCCGGCCGGGGTCATGACGCGCGACGGGCAGGAGTTGTTCCGCGCCGATCTTTTCCGTGAGGGGTTCGACGAGGTGCGCTTTGCGCCGGCCGCGGCGGTTCCGCAGGTCCACGCCCAACGTTTTTCCCAATGGCTCGACCGGGGGGGGCACGCCGACATGGCCTGGATGGAGCGGACCCGCGACAAGCGGGTGGATCCGGGCCGGGTGCTTTCCGGGGTCCGTTCGATTGTTGTCCTGGGTGTCAATTACTGGCCGGACCGAGAGGTCGCCCGGCGCCAGAAAACCTGGGCGAAATATGCGTTGTATCGGGATTATCATGACACAATGGAAAAAGCGTTGAAGCGCGCGGGAGCATTCCTGGAGCAGCGCTTCGGTGCGGCCTCCTCCGACTACCGATATTACGTCGATACCGGGCCGGTCATGGAGCGGGGGCTGGCGGCGCGCTGCGGGCTGGGTTTCCAGGGGAAAAACGGCATGCTGATCTCACGCACCCACGGCAACTGGCTCTTCCTGGCCTGCATCCTGACACGGCTGGATTTTGTTCCCGATCCTCCGTTGAAAGGGGGAAACCCCATCGCGGCGGCGGAAGGGGTCGGCCGGTTCTGCGGCACCTGCCGTCGCTGTATCGACGCCTGCCCGACGGATGCCATAACCGAACCCGGCATGGTCGACGCCCCGCTCTGCATCTCCTACCAGACGATCGAAAACAAGGACGTCATACCCCGCGAACTGCGTCCCTCGATCGGCGAGCGGCTGTTCGGATGCGATATCTGCCTGGACGTCTGCCCCTGGAACCGCTTTGCCCGGACCGGGCGGCAATGGATCCTGGAGCAGCGCTACCACTTCGCGGAGCTCACCCTGATCGACCTCCTGACCATGACGCCGGAAACCTTCAGCGAGGTCTTCCGCCAGACCCCGATCAAGCGGCTTAAATGGCGGGGGCTGATGAGAAACGCCTGCGTGGTGGCGGGAAATGTTTGCCGGGACCGGGAGGAGGGCGCGGAGAAAGAATCGGTCCTGGACGCCCTGGTCGCGCTGGCCGGGTCCGGGGAATGGCTGGTCCGGGCCCACGCGGTTTGGGCGGTTTACCGGATCGCGCACGGACGGGCCCGCGACCGCCTGCGTGCCTGCCGGCGGCGGGAGAGCGAACCCCGGGTGTTGCGGGAATACGCGTGGGCCGAGGAGGCCGGTGATTCCTGAACCCGCGATAAACGATTGCCAGCCCGGTCGGTTTCTGCGAGATTCCGCCGCGATTCCATTTCTATGATGCCCGTATTGAGATTCAGCTTGTTTGTCGTTTTGCTCCTGGCCATCCTCGGCTCCAGCGGTTGCCGGAGTATGCGTGGGAGAGACTTTCCCCATCATGTGGCGCGTTTCTTTATCGAGACGAGCGAGCGGTTTCCGGAAAGTCACCGCAACGAAATCACCCTGCCCTACAGCGAGGCCAATATTATCATCGATCCGCGGGTGCAGATCGGCGAATGGGATATTCACCACGTCGACGTCTTCGAGGCCGAATTGGGCAAAGCGATTGCCGTTCACCTCATGCCCGACGCGGCGAGGGACGTTCGCATGCTCTCGTACAACAACCAGGGCCGGCGACTGGTCCTTATGGTCAACGGGTATCCGGTCGGGGCGAAGCAGATCAACCGGGGAATCGAAAACGGGGTCATCTTCATGTACCTGGAGCAGCCCGATGAGGACCTGGAGGAACTGGCCGACTATATCACGCGGACCTCCGAGCTGGCCCGCCGCCGCCTTTGATCATTTCAGCGTTCGTTTCGATGAAAACCTTGCGACTCTTTTCGTGGCTGGTGCTTTGCGGGGCCGTCAGCCTGAGCGTTCACGCGGAGCGGGTGGAGATTGTCTGGCCCACCATCAATCCGGCCTGGCTGGAGGGAAAACCGAAGGAGGACTACGTACAGCCGGCGGCGTCGGGCCGGACCGAATCGGCCTTGTTCGGCTGTACCCGCACCGGCGGACGGCGGTTTCACGAAGGGATCGACCTGAAGCCGATCCGCCGGGACCGCCAGGGGGAAGCCCTCGACCCCGTCTTCTCCGTCATGGCCGGAAGGGTGCTCTACGCCAACCGCACGCCCTGGCACAGTTCCTACGGCAACTACGTCGTCATCGAGCACACCGATGTTGCCCCCCCGGTTATGTCGCTCTACGCCCACCTGAGTTCCATCGAGGATTCGATCCGGGAGGGCGCGCGGGTTGCCGCGGGCGAGCGTATCGGGATTATGGGACGGTCGGCCGGTGGCTACACCATTCCCAGGTGGCGGGCTCACGTGCATTTTGAGCTCGGGTTCTGGTTGAGCGAGGATTTCCAGGACTGGTACGACCGGCAGGGTCATGAGACACCCAATCGTCACGGGTTGATGAGCGGATTCAACATTGTCGGGTTCGATGCCCTGGACTTTTACAACCGTTTCCGCAGTCGGCAGGTGCGCAATTTCACGGATTATTTCGCCCAGGAACCGGTGGCGTTCACCTTGCGGGTGGCCAGTGAAACCGTACCCGATTTCATCGAGCGGTACCCGCAGTTCCTGGAGGGCGATTTGCCCGCCGGTGGCGTAGCCGGGTGGGAAATCGATTTCAGCTGGTACGGTCTTCCCAAGCGGTGGCGACCCCTGCACGGGGAGGGCGTTTCGGGGGACGATCGCGTGGAGATCGTCTCTTTCGATGCCGAAATCGTAGGCGCCAATACCTGCCGGGCCTCCGTCCAGTTGCGCGGGGGCGAACCGCGCATCGGGTCCCACACCGAACGGACGCTGCAATTGCTGTTCGGATTCCGCGATTAACCCCTGCCGCACCGCTTGCGGGAGCGTTGGACCCGTGTGACGCCGGTGGCGACCCGATTGACAAAGCCGGCCCGATGCCGTTTTCTGGGGTATCCGGGAAATTCCTTGTGACCGACAAAGAACGTACTCCAACGGCGTCGGTAGCCTTTGAAGCCGCCGTGACGGAAGCGACGGAAATGGCGTCTCTCCTGGGGCGCTCATTTCCGCTCCGCCTCCTCGTGCACGCCGGTGTTGCGCCCGAGGTGCTGGATCGCTGTTTCGAAACCGGGATTTTTGTCGAGGAGCCGGGGGGACGGGCGCGCTTTGCCCGCAAGGATTCGCGGCGGAAGATCGCCGGTGGCCTTTCCTGGCCTGTTCGCCGCCGCTACCACGAACGGATTGCCGAGGCGCTGCATGCGACACGGGGCGACCGGGGCGATGCGGCGGCGCATTATGCGGCCGCCCAGAATTTTCCCGCGGCCCGCCGGGCCTGGATCGGCATCGCCCGGGAGGCCTGCGAGGCCAGGCGTTATGCCGAGGCGGTGGACGCGTTTCTCAAGGCCCTGGAGATCTGGCCCGCGGACGCCGAGGTGGTCGAGCGTCGGCAGGCCCTCCGTGAGGGCGCCCGCTGCGCGGAGAATCAGGGCGCACACGATATCGCCCGGCGATTGTGGCATGAGTGCTACAACGATGCGGTGGGCCGGCACGACCTGGACGCGGCCATCGAGGCTTGCCGGCACCTGGCCGATTTGGCGCGGCGTTGCGGCGACCCGGCGACCACCCGTGACCATCTCAAAACCGCCATCGAGTTGGCGAATCGCCGGGGCGATGCCGAGGGGATCGCGAGGAGCCGTTACGTGCTGGCCGCGTTTCTTACCGACCGGATCCGGCTGCACGCCGCCCTGAAAGAGATCGAGGCCGCCGAATCGGCCGCCGCCCGGTGTGGCGACCGCGGCCTCCATTCGGAAATCCTCGGTTTCCGGGGGCTCATCCTCGCCATGCTCGGGCGCGCCTCGGAGGCCAGGGAGCAGGTGGACGCCTCGTTGGAGATCGCCCTGGAAAACAATCATGTGGAAGCGGTGGCCGTCGCCTACCGGCGCCTGGCTAATCTCCGGGAATACGCCGCCGATTATCCCGGCGAGTGCGACGCCCAGATCAGGGTCATCACCTTTTGCCGGCGCAAGGAACTCGCCGCCGAGGTGCACACCTGCCTGAGCTGCCTGAGTTATGCCTTTTTCCGCACCGGACAGTGGAAGCGGGCGCTGCGGACGGCCCGCGAGGTGCTGGAGGCTCCGGATTCCGATCCGGCGCTCCATGCCACGGCCCTGCTCGTGCGGGGATTGATCGCGACGTTTCGCGGGGAGCGACGCCGGGCGGACCGAATGACGCAGGAGGCGCTCGCGCGGGTGCGCCGGGAGAACCTCGTGGACCTGGAGTTTTTTGCCCTTTGGGCCCGCGCCGTGCTGGCCGAAGCCGACGGGCGGGTGGCGGAGGCTTCCGATCTCTTCAGCGGCATCCGATTGCTGTGGGAGGAGACGGACGACCTGCACGATGTGGTGCCGGCCCTCCTGAGCGCAGGTTCTTTTCACGCGGATCAGGGACAGGGCGATCGTCTGGGCGAATGCGTCGACATCATGAACCGTGTCGCATCCCGGAATGTTACCGCCGAAACCCGCGCGGCCCGCCAGGCCGTCGAGGGAGAGGCCGCGCGCCTGAAAGGCGATTTGCCCCGCGCGGTTTCGCTGCTCCGCGACGCGGTGGCCAACTACGAAGCGGTCGGGGTCCCGGTGGAACAGGTGCTGGTGCGTCACCGCCTCAGCCTCGCGCTGTGGGCGGCAGGGGATGACGACGAGGCATTGCGGCTTCATCGCGGGGCCCGGGCCATTGCGGAAGGCCTGGGTATGCGCCTTCTCCTCGAGCGGTTGGAGAAGGCGCGGCCGGCAGCCGGGGCGGCGCCGGAAAGCGGGGCCGGGGGACTGACCGGGCGCCAACGCGACGTCCTCCGGTTGATGGCCGACGGGCTCACGAACAAGGAAATCGCCGACCGGCTCTCCCTGAGCACCCGAACGGTGGAGATGCACGTTGCGCGAACGCTGGAACGTCTGCACTGCCGCACGCGCGCGCAAGCAGTGCACAAGGCGGCCGAGTTGGGTGTGGATTAGACTGAATGGCACTCATATAAGCCTGGTTATCGGCATTTCT
>PXDC01000345.1 GCA_003565135.1 Verrucomicrobiota bacterium | reverse complement strand
GGCTTATGCCGAATGGGCGGGAAAACGGCTCCCGACCGAGGCCGAATGGGAGTTCGCCGCCCGGGGCGGGCTGTCCGGCCATCCCTACCCCTGGGGACGGAAGTTCAAACCGGACGGCGAATGGCACGCCAATACCTGGCAGGGACGCTTTCCCATAGCCAACACCGCGGACGACGGCTACGAGGATATCGCCCCGGTGGGCCGATTCCCCGCAAACGGCTACGGCCTTTACGACATGGGCGGCAACGTTTGGGAATGGTGCGCCGACTGGTACCGGCCCGACACCTATTCCCGGCGAACATCCGGTGGCGGGGACGTTATCAAAAATCCCACCGGCCCGTCGTCGGGCTACGACCCCGCCGAACCGCACATTCCCAAACGGGTCACCCGGGGCGGTTCCTACCTTTGCACCGACCAATACTGCACGCGCTACATGGTCGGCACCCGGGGAAAAGCCGATCCCGACTCCTCCGCCATCCACACCGGCTTCCGCCTCGTCCGATCGCCCGAATAACGCAAAACCCAAAGATCGCCCCCATGTCCCCTCCCCTCGATCGAGAAATTTTCTCCCTGGCCCTGGCGGCAATCGCCGGCGCGCCACCCCAAAGTACGTCCGCGGAGGACCGTCCCACATCCTCCGGATCACAAGCGAAGTCCACGGACCGCACCCGGGCGCCTGCGGCGCTCCCTGCGCCCACGGGCCGAACACGGACGCCCCGGCCTGCCGCCGCGGCCCAAAAACTGCGTCCACCGCCTCGTTTCCGATATCCCGGGAGACGACCGCTGAAGCATCCGGGGATCCGCCGGTCATCCGGGAGGGTGAACGTCTCCGGCAATGAACCGGCACCACCCCGCGACCAACCCCAATTATGAACTATCGATTCGTCGTCATCCTGTCATTCCTCTTCCCCTGCCTTTCCCCGGGCTCGGCGGTATGGACCGTGTTGGACGAGGTGACCGCGGAAACCCCGCGCAATATCGCCTATAACCTGGGACACTTTTACCCCGGCAGCAACACGTCCGACTGGTGGCGTTACTCCCGCGTATCCGGTGCGCGGATATTTCTTTCGCCCCATCATTTTCAAGTCCGCGGCGCCGCCCGGCCCGGGGAATCGCGGATCGACTCCGAAGAACGCTTCCTCGCGCGCCGGGCGGCCCTGCGTGGCGACCCGCTCAATCCGCGGTTTATCAACTGGCCGCTTATCGAGGAACGCTTTAATACCCCGCTCCCGGGCAGGAACCGGATTGTTCCCGGTTACGCCCTCGGCGAGATTCACCGTCACGGCGGCGCCATCCTCGCACAGCTGTCCGTGACCCAAGGGGCCTTTCCCATCGACGGCGACGACGACTGGCACGGCAAGTGGGTGCTCTGGCGCACCTACTACTCGCTGGCCTTCCACCTGGCACGCGAATTCGACGTCGAGCGCTTCAGTTCGCACAACGAGCCGAATCATCCCCATTCGTTGATCGCTCCGGAGTCCTGGCTCCTCCGCCTCCGGCTGGCCTCGGACGCGGCGCAGTGCGCCCTCGAGGATGTCAATCGGCTTTACGGCAAATCGCTGCAACCGAAATTCGCCGCCCCGGTAACCGCCGGCGGGGGCCGGGGCACCGGTTACCGCGAGTACGGGCTCCCCGCGGTGGAGCAAATCGGGATCGATTTCCGGGGAGAAACGGCCCCCGGCTACCAGACCTTTCACCTCTACGCCTACCAGGCCTACAACCACAGCCCGGCGGGCTTCGCCCGGCACCTGCGGGAGGTGCGCGAGGGAATCCGCGCGGCAAGTCCCGAGGGAATCGTCCCCCTGCGGTTCGCCATTACCGAATTCAATGTGCACACCGGCGCCAACTACGACGGCATGCCGGAATCCTCCCACAGCCTCTCCAAGGCCGTTCGGTTCGGGGCCATCACCGGCCGGCTGGCGGACGCCGGGATGGACGAGCTCTACGCCTTCAAGTTCGGTTTGACCGCATGGGGGTCCGGGGACCGCAGATTTCCCGTACAAAAAAACGGCATGCTCTTCACCGACAACGACCGGGAGCCGCACAACCACGGAACCATGACCCGCAGCGCGGAGGTTTTCCGGCTCTTCAGCAAGGGGTTCGCCCCGGGGCGGGAACGGCTGGCATCGACGCTGACCGGCGACGGCGCCGAAAACCTGGCCGTCCTCGCTGGCCGCGATCCGGTCCGCGGGTACCATTACCTGTTTTCGGTCAACGAAAACGGTTCGGGCGTGCCGGTCGACATCGACCTATCGGCCCTCGGCATCGAGGACGGGAGGCACGTCATGATCGAGGATGTCAGCCGGTGGCGAACGGGTATCGTGCGCTCGCTCGAACGGGTCCGGAACGGACGCATCGCTCCCGGATCCCAGCCGGGCCCATCGGTTTGGCTTATCACCATCCCGCCCGCGTGCGACCTTCACACGCTGCCGGTAACCCGGGACCTCATGGTCCGCGACGGCACCCACGCCGAAACCGGCTTCGCCGAGGTCCGGGAAGCCTATGCCCGTAACAGTGCCACCGATACCGGCGATCGCGCCGCCGTTTTTCTCCAGTTCGATCTTCCGGACGGGTTGGCCCCGGAAGACATCGCGCTCGCCGTCGTCGCCCTCCCCGTCGCCCCGATGAGCGGCGGCCCCGAAACCGTCCACGCCCACCTTTACGGCATCGATCACCACGACTGGGACCCGGACACCCTCACCTGGTCGAACGCCCCCAACCTCCGCCAAAACGTGCCCCCCGGTAACGCCATTCGGCACGGTGGGGTGCGCGGGGCGGGCGATACCGCCCACATCCTCGGCCAGTTAACGATTTCCGGAGGCTTTCACACCCGCCAGGTCGACGTCACCGACTACCTGGTCCGCCAGGATGGGGACAAAGCCAGTTTTCTCATCGTCCAGGACCCCCGCTGGGACCTCGATATTCGCGTCGATACCGTTCCCGAAACCCGGGACGCCTTCGCCGAAGGCGACAAACAACCCGACGGGATGCGCCTGCGCACCCGCCGCGAAGCCGGCTCGCCCGCCGAGGCCGCCCGGCTCCTGCTGTTCCGCCGCCCGCCGCCGGGATCCTGACCGCGCCGGTATCCGGAACAAAACTACCGCAGGTCGCGGAGTTCCCCGGGGGACCAGGTTTCGCGGCGGTCACCGGTTTCGGACCGGATCCGGGCCACGTCCTCGGGCAGGACCGGTTCGGCGCCGTTACCCCAGGCGTGACGGATATAGGTCAGGACGGCCGCAATGTCACGGTCGGACATAAACCCGTGACCGGGCATGGCCGCGCCGATCGACTCGTCCTCACCCTCGAATCCGTGCAGCACCAGGCGCACCAGCACCTCGGCGTCGTCCCGCACCCAGTCGCTGTCGACCAGCGGCGTGGCCACTCCCTCCTGGCCCTGCCCCTCTTCTCCGTGGCAGACCATACAGGTCCGGTAGTGCTGTTCGCCGGCCGTCACGAGCAACCGCTCGTCCTCGTCCAGGCGAGCGAGGTCGAGCCGATTCTCGTCCCGCTCCGCCGCCGCCTCGTCCAGGCTCGACAGGGTCGCCATGCGATTGTCGCCGGATTCTTCGTCCCAGTCGAACTCGCCACGCAGCATTTCGGCGAACTCGCCTTCGCGGCGGTATACGCCGGTCAGGGCCATCTCCCGGAAGTAACGACTGTCGATCTCGGCATCGAGAATCCGGCCCATGGCCCGGAGAGCCGCCGGATCCGTCGACTCGCCGAGCGAGGCGAGCAACTGCAACCGTACGTACGGTGCCCGCTCGTTTTCGGCCATCGCTTCGAAGCGGGAAAGAACCCCGCGGTCACCGCGCGCGAGCGACGGCTCCAGGATCCGGACGGCGGCGGCACGCACGCGCGGGTGGGCATCGTCGAGCGCCCGGCCCGCCACCAGCCGGAGCACCTCACGGTCCCGCACCGACGAATCGTAGCCATCCAGGGTCCACAGGGCGTGGAGGCGGGTGCGGGGATCCTGGCCCGCATCCAGGACCCAGGCAGTCAACAGGGGCAGCGCGTCCACCGGCGACCGCTGGACCAGGAGTTGCTGGGAAAGG
>PXDC01000336.1 GCA_003565135.1 Verrucomicrobiota bacterium | reverse complement strand
TTTTCCCGCAAGGCCCGCCGGCTGAAAAGCCGGCGGGCCTTTTATTGCGGAAGCTGACGTTTCAGGGGTTCCGGCAAGTCGCCGCCGGGGGTAGTCATTCGCCTGCCCGGGGAATCGACACCTCCTTTATTTTACGCAACGCACAGAACGTAAATCCACGAAGGCTTCCCGACGGAGGGAATATTCTGAAAACGTAGTCTCCTTCGCCCTCAAACGAGTGCCATGCAAGCTACTCGACTTCGATTTTGAAACTGGCGGAATGACTGGTGTACTCCGGGGCGTACAGGCACTGGACGGTGGCGATACCGCTCTGGTAGATGCCGCGGTGACGAAGGTACGTGCTGTATTCAAAAACGTAAACACCCCGGGGAAGGTGCTCGATGAAGAAGTGGCTGGCGGTGTCGCGGGTGCTTTCGTAGTAGCGCAGGCCGTCCCGGAAGCGGTGACCGCTGAGCACGTCGACCGGTTCCGCGCCGCTGCCACGCTGATCCTTGAGGTGGACGTACTCCATATCCCGGTCCACCCGCAATTCGATCCGTACCACGAGTTCGTCACCCGCGCGCAGCGGCCCCTCGACCGCCCGCAGCTCGCGCCCGCGCGGGGTGGTTTCCGCGACGAACAGGCGTTTGCGCAGATTGAGGGGGGTGTCTTGGTGGGGGGTGATCTCACCGACATCCTCGAGGTACTGCCAGTGGACCCCTCCCCAACTCACGCCGTCGTCGGTTTTGGTGACGGTGATCCCGCCCATTTCCGGCCGGATTTCGTCGCCCAGGAAGCGCACTTCATAGAAACCGGTGCCCGGCTCGACGTCGCGGGGCTCGACCGGGGTCCCGCCAAGTGAAACCCCGACCCGGGCATCCGACCCGAGCACATCCGCGCCGCGGTGCAGGAGGGCGTAGACCGCGTCGGCCGTCGCTTTGGTGGTTTTCCAGTCCTGCGTCTGTTTTTGCTTGAGCAACCACACCCTCGCCTCCTCCACCGCCTCGGCATCGCCCAGGATTTCGTCGAGGGCCTCGATCATGAGGGCGTGGGTCTCAATCGGGGCGCGGTGCCACCACCAGTTGCGCTCCAGGTCGCGCCAGGACATGCCGGTTTCCTCGTCGACGACGGCGTGCTCCCGGATGGCGTTCATGATCGCAAACGGGGTTTCGGAATCGCCGAAACGGTGCAGCCCGAGAGCGACATGTCCCTGCGATTGCCGTCCGAGGGTCCCCCAGTACCCGCGCGCCTGCCCGAGCCAGAAGTCGACCGCCTCCCGGTGGCCGGGCGCGATCGGGTGGCTGCCGAGGAAGAAGCTGCGCCCGTAGAGATAGAAGGCGGCCAGCGGATCGAGGTGCTTTTTCCCGGTTTCCCCGCGGTCGCGGATGCGTTCGTAGCGCTCGGTCATTCTCCCGTCGAGGGCGCCGAGGGCGTTTTCGGCCAGGGTGGCGTCCACGTCGGCGCCGAGGTGCCGGAGCCGACCGAACCCGGTGGTGATGTAAAGGGTGATGAACTCGTTGGGCGGGCCGCCTGAAAACCAGGGCCAGAAGCCGTCGGGCCGCTGCGCTTCGGCCAGGCGGCGCAGGACGCGCGCGGTCTCGTCGTCGAGCCGGTTGGCGTCGAAGAGGATCCCCACCCGCCGACGGGCTTCGCTCTCGCCGCGCGCCTGCCGCAGCCAGGGGGTCTCCTCGATCATGACCGCCTTCAGTTTTT
The DNA here is from genome assembly GCA_003565135.1 of Verrucomicrobiota bacterium. Taxonomy (GTDB): domain Bacteria; phylum Verrucomicrobiota; class Verrucomicrobiia; order Opitutales; family T3Sed10-336; genus PXDC01. The sequence continues at coordinate 2,363 of PXDC01000336.1, read as the reverse complement.
CATTTTTTTCCAGCGGGCTGTCCAGGGCGCCCGGGGTGTTTTTCCAGAGATTGAAGAGACGGCGGATGCGGGGATCGGCATGGGCGATGTGGCGGGCGAGGGTGTTGGCGTAAAGCCGATTGAACACCTGCTCGCTGCACTCATAGGGAAACTCCATGAGGTAGGGCAGCGCCATCACCGCGTACCAGGCCGGCTGTGAGGCCATCTGGACGGTGAGCGTTTCGCTTTTCAGGGTCTCCGAGCCCCCCGAAGCGAGGAGCTTGTCCATGGCAAATTCACGGGTTTGCCGTCCGCGAATGGGAAGCGGGATGGATTCGGTGACCAGTATCCGGCGGCTCAATACAGGGAGGTAGCCTTCCTCCCCGTCGCTCAGCCGCCGGGTGGCACCGGCGGCGCGGTAGACGAGAAACCCGGTCCCGTCGGGGACGTGGAGGCGCCAGGAAAACGTCCGGGCTTCTCCGGCGGGAACGTCGAACGTTTTTTCGTTATCCGCGTTCCCCAGCTCGGCATCGCGGGAATCGAGGGTTTCCGCGTCGTGCAGGGTCAGGCGCACGCGGCCGGTCTGGCGGGCGGCCGACCGGTTGGTGACCGTGACCGGGAGCTCGACGACGTCCCCCTCGCGCACAAAGCGCGGCGCGAGCGGCTCGACCATAAGGTCCTTCGCGGTGACCGCTTTATCCTCGAGCATCCCGCCGCGCAACCCGGCATCGTGGGCAAAGCCGAGGAACCGCCATTCGGTCAGGGCCTCCGGCATGGTGAATTCCATACGAACGGTGCCGTCCTCGCCGGCCGTGAGGTGGGGAAAGAAGAACGCGGTTTCATCGAGGTTCTCCCGAAGCGTCACCGCATCGAGATCGGGGGTTCGGTCCGGCTCACGGGTCGGTTCGGCGTCCGCGCGGCGTTCCAGTATGAATTCGTCGGCAAAGTCAGCTTGCGCTTCGGCCACCGGCGCGCCCTCGAAGGATCCCCGTATGCCGGCCCGGGTGCGGCCCTCCTCGCCAGGATAACCGCCGTACCGCCCGACACTCATTCCGTAGTCCCGCGCGACGATTTCACGGGGAAAGCGGCGGTAAGCGAGCGGGGCCTGCCGGTGGCGGCGGGCCCAGCTCCCGTGAAGGAGGTGAAAGCGTTCGCCCGAATTCTGGAACTCGGAGCGGACGGCCGGCGATTCCCGGCGAAAGAGCGAAGCGAAGCTCGGCCATGCGTGCGGCAGGTACTGGTCCAGCGACCCGTCGTAGAGGGCCGCGACCATTTCCGCGGCCGCGGTTTCCGCGTCCGGCCCCTCGATCACGGCGGTCCAGGTTTCGCGCCGACCGGGTTCCAGCTCCGACCGGAACCGCTCCCAGCGCACGGATAGCTCTTTATGGCTCCACGGGACCTCGACGACCTTTTCGTGGATGGTGGCGCGGTTCTCCCGCACGTGGGTGACCCGGACGGTGAAACCGCCCCGGTCGGCTTCGGTGACCTCGTGATCGATCCGGGCCTGGGTTTTCCCCGGCTCCGTCCAGGCGCGGTGCAGGGTCTCGCCGGCCCGCTCGATTTCGACGAATGCGCGGCCGGTCTCGAAGCCGGTGCCCCACAGGGCGGTAAAGGTGTCGCCGGGTTCGAGGGACCAATCGGGTGCGGAGATGCGGCTGCTCACGCGGACGGGAAAGACCGTTTCATCCGGATCGACCACGAGAATCGTCCGGCGCGCCGTCGCGGGTTTGCCGAATCGGTCGGTGGTCTCCAGGGTAGCCCGGTAGATCCCGGCAGCGAGGCCGGCTTCGAGCGCGGTTTCCCCGGTGGCGCCGGTGCGGAAGGTCAACTCGGCTACCCGCTCCGCGGCCTCCCAGGTATCCGGGTTGGCGGGATCGAATTCGGGTTCTCCTCCCGCCGGGCCGCCCGGCAAACGCCGCCCGGGCGATACCGGAAACAGATCCTCGCGGACCGCGCGGTCGGGCTGGCGGAGGGAATGCACCGTGACCTTTCCTTCGGCCGGTTCGGGATCGCCGTCGAGGGATTCGGTTCGCACGGTCAGCGTCACCGGCCGGTCCGGAACCTGCCATTCCTCCGCCTCGAGTGCGGCCTGGAGGGCGGTGTAGCCGGCACGGACGGTGCGGGAGACGGACCGGGTTTCGCCGGCGGTATCCGTGACGTCAGCGTGGATGCGGTAGACGAAGGTGGGTTCGTCGGATTCCGGAATCGTGGGGTCGGGACGGGCGGTGAAACGGAGCCCAAACGTGCCGTCGCGTCCGGTCACCGTCGTCCCGTGGGCGATGGCCTCGGCTTCCCCGTCTCCCGGCCCCCGGCGCCAGGGTCCCCACCAGCACCAGGGCGGGAAACGGACCTCACGCACCCCCCTCCAGCGGACGGTGCCGTTT
>PXDC01000219.1 GCA_003565135.1 Verrucomicrobiota bacterium | reverse complement strand
TCCACTTCGATGGTGCGGTTGCCGCCCAGGCGACGAATGGTGCGGTCCTCGATGGCGGTTAAGACTTTGGCCTGCAGGGCGGGGGAGAGACTGGGTATCTCATCGAGAAACAAAGTCCCCTCGCTGGCTGCCTCAAAAAGACCGATCCGCTCCTGGCGGGCATCGGTGAAGGCCCCGCGCTCGTGACCGAAGAGTTCCGATTCCGCGAGGGTTTCCGACAATGTGGAGCAGTTGATTTCCACCAGAGGCCCTTCGGCGCGGGGGCCATGGTAGTGCAACCAACGGGCGAGGGAGGTTTTGCCGGTACCGGTTTCGCCCTCGATCAGCACCGGGGGCAGATTGCGGGCCAGTCGGCGATCGGCGGCCACGATCTTTTCCAGCTGGTCTTTAATCTTCTGCAGCGACGGTCCGAAGAAGAAGGCGGCGCCCTCTTTAACGACGCACTCGCGGTTGAAGGACTCGATGCGTTTGCTCCGCTTGGAGCCGCGGGCTCGATGCAGGATGATGGGGAGTTCATTCAGATCGAAGGGCTTGGCCAGATAGTCGGCCGCACCCAGACGCATAGCCTCGATCGCCGAGGTGATTCCCTCTTCAGCCGTCATTACGACAACGGCGGTATTGGCGGAGAATAGGCCGTCCCTCAAAAGGTCCATCCCGGACCCGTCCGGAAGATTGAGATCCAGGAGAACGGCGTCAAAAGGCATCTCCTGCAAAAGGTTCCGGGCTTCGGACAGAGACTTCGCGTGCGCGACATCCGCGTTGGCCTTCTCCAGAAATCCTTTCAAGCGCCTTGAGAAAAGTGGTTCGTCTTCAAGGACGAGGATCGCGATGTTTTCGAGTGAACCCATGGAATCGGGTTTATTCCGTCAGCGGGTCGATGGGCCCGCAAGGTGAAAATACGGATGGACTTCTCCGGTTACAGGCAGCCGAAAAGTTCGGTCAGTTTACGACGGCGAAAGTCGAAGATCTCCCGCAATTTGGGCAGGACCAGCCAGGGGGAAAGCAGGTCGCCGAGGAAGCCGCCCGGCACTTTGAAGTGCACCAGGTCCTCCATGGCGGTTCCTCCGTCGATCGGGCGCAAGTGGTGCTGATGATGCCAGAAGGCGTAGGGCCCGAAACGTTGTTCATCAACGAAGTAATCGGGTTCGCTCAGGTGGGTGATTTCGGTGACCCAGGTGATCGGTACTCCGGCGATGGGCCGCACCTTGTAGGCAATGATCATGCCGGCATACATCCGGGGCGGGAGTGATTCGGTGATGATATCGAATCCCATGTAGGGAGGGGTAATCGTTTTCAGATTGCGGGGGTCCGAAAGGAACGACCAGGCTTCCTCGATGCCGATGGGAAGATTCTGGATGGTTTTAAATTGGCGCATGTTATGGTGTTCGGAGGCTTTCCGGTTGGCTTTCCCCGGGTTATGGAAGGAGTATGCGGCTTGAGTGACTATGCATGTGGGTTGGAAAGGTTGTTTATCATTCCGGCGCCGGCGGCCGGGTGGGTGAACCCTCCAGCCCGAGCAGGCGGTCCGCGGCAGCCAATCCGGAAAGCGCCGCTCCCTCGATGCGCCCCCCGCCAAAGGCGTCGCCGGCCATAATCAGGTTCTTTTCCTTTAGATAATAGTGATTCTCCGGGAATGTGGATCGAGGTTTGGCGTAGCCCCACCTGTGAGCCTGGGCGGTTACGGGCGTCGCCGTCAGGTACGGCTTTGCCGCGGCCAGCAGGGCTTCAATCTTTTCCTCGTCGGGGGAGTCGAAGTAATCCTCGGCGAAGCCGGGACCGCTGTGGAGGGTAATGGCGGGCGAGGTGGAGATTCCTTTTTGCTGATTGTCAACCAGCAGCGCCAGCGGCTCCGGTGTTACCGTACGGTAGATTCCCGGCGCCGGCAATCCGCTTGGGCCGGAGAGCGTAGCCATCACGGCGATGCATTTGTCGTAGGTAATGGCTTGCAGGAGCGTTTGATGCCTCGGTGGAATCAGTTCGTTATTGTTGAGGAGGGCAAGGGATTGCGGAACCGGGGGAGTCAGCAGCAGCCAGGCGGCGGAAAAGGTGTCTCCACCCTCGCCGGTCGCCGTCCACTGTTTCCCGATGAAGGAAACGCGCTCGATCCTCTGCCCGCGAACGACGTCAAGCTCCCGGGCCAGGAGTTTCGGGACTGCCGTCATGGCAGGGTCTCCGACGTACCTTGTGCCGGTTTCCCCGTGGTTGGAATTCCCCTCCGGCACGTACCACAGGCGGGCGTGACCGCTTTTCAGCCAGCTCTGCAGGTCGTTTTGCAGGCGGGGAGAGCGGATGGTGAAAAACTGAGCGCCGTGGTCGATGCGGGCGTCGTCGATTCGCCGATTGGCCATGCGACCGCCCAAACCGCGCCCTTTATCTATCGGGGTGACCTTCCAGCCCTCTTGCCGGAGACGTCGGCCGGCCATTATTCCGGCTATGCCGGCGCCCACTATCAGAATACTATTCGGATTCGCTGCGGTCATTGGGAATTGAAGCTAACCGCTTAACGGCCGGTGGCAACCGGTTCGGTATAATCGCTTCAAGCCTCCGCCATGCGGCGGAACGACGGATTGCCTGCCAGGAGTTCGTCGAACGAGCCGGTGTCGATGATTCGTCCGTTGTCCATAAAGAAGATGATGTCGGCGCGACGAATGGTCGTGAGACGGTGGGCGATCATCAGGATCGTTTTCCGGCCCGCCAGCGATTCCACCGCTTCCACAATAGCACGTTCGGTTTCCGAGTCCAATGCGCTGGTGGCTTCGTCGAGCACGATGACCTCAGGGTCGTGATACAGGGCGCGGGCGATTCCCATACGCTGACGCTGACCTCCGCTCAGCCGAATGCCCCGTTGGCCGACCTCGGTTTCGTAGCCCGAAGGCAATTCCTTTTCGATGAAATCGTGCAGATTTGCCAGGTGCGCGGCCCTTTGTACGCGTTCGTCCGAGATCTGTTTGGCGGGGATTCCGAAGGCGATGTTACGGCGCACGCTGTCGTCGGTCAGATAAATCTGCTGCGGGACGTACCCGCAGTTGCGTTGCCAGTCGGCCTGGTTCTCCTCGGTGATCAGGACTCCGTCGACCAGCATGCGGCCGGTTTTCGGATAAAGCAGGCCCAAAAGAATATCGGCCAGGGTCGTTTTTCCGGCGCCCGAGCGTCCGCAGAGCCCGATTCGGGTCAGGGCGGGAATCCGCAGTGAAACGTCGTGCAAGGCGGATTTTTCGCTGTTGGGGTAGGCGTAGGAAAGGCCTTGGATTTCGATCGCGTTTCGCAGGGACAGGCGAGGATAGTCTTTCTCGCGCGGGTCGCCGCTTGGTATTCCCGGCAGTGCTTTCTGGGGGTTTTTCAGCAGGCGGGCACATTCGTCATGAACGGTATCGACGCTCTTGGCCAGGTACCGGAGCCGGCTGAAACTGCCGTACAAGCCTTGAATCGCCGGAATCAGCCGGTAACCGGCTACGGCGAACAGGCCGAGTACGGGCAGGGCGCCGGCCACGCCATCGTGTTGCCGGATCAGCAACAAGGCGACTCCCACCATTCCGGCGAAAGCGAACGTCTCGACCAGGTATTTTGGCAGTGCCGAGTAGAGCGCCGCCCGCTCCTGAAATCGAAAGAATCGGTGGGACGGCTTCTCGAAGGCGGAAATGAAATTCTCCTCACGGCGCAGGACTTTGAGCTCTTTGATGGTATCGAAGGCCTCGCTTACCGTTTTGAAGCGAAGGCGGTCCGATTCTGAGCGTTTTTCGGCCGCCCGCATCAGACGAGGCCGCAAGTAAACGTAGATTGCGGTGTAGGTGGCACCGAAGAAAACGCCCGCTCCGAGCGCCACCCAGGGATTCACCACAATCAAGAGAACGCTGAGGCCGGTAATGACCAGAACCTGAGTGATCAGCCCCACCGAGGTGCCCAGGAAGCCGTGACTTACCCGTCCCACCTCGGAAAAAATATTGCGCAGAAATTCAGAGGTATTGCGGTTCAGGTAGAAGGTGTAGGGGCGGCGAAGGTAACTTTTTAGCAGGAGGGTGGAGAGGTAGGTGTCCAGTTTGGCGCTGAAACGAGCTCCCAGGATACTG
>PXDC01000367.1 GCA_003565135.1 Verrucomicrobiota bacterium | reverse complement strand
CCAGGCTGCCCAGCTCATCAACCAGGCCGTGGATGAATTCCTCTCCGAGCAGGAGGCGCAGAAGGGTGGTTTTGCCGGCCCCGTTGGGCCCGAGGACCCCGACCCGGTCGCCGCGCATAATCCGGGTGGACAAGTCCTTCACCACGGGGTGGGGACCGTAGTTAAAGGAAACGCTTTCGGCCACGATGACCTTTTCCCCCGACGGCTCCTCCGCCGCCAGGTCGAAACGGGCTCGGCCCACGGTCTCACGCCGGGCCCGGCGCTCCTCGCGGAGCGCCTTCAACGCGCGGACCCGCCCCTCGTTGCGGGTGCGCCGGGCCTTGATGCCCTGCCGGATCCAGGCCTCCTCACGGGCCAGCTTCAGGTCGAAGGCGGCCTCCTGCTTGGACTCCGCGGCCAACCGCGTTTCCCGGCGCTCCAGGAACGTGGCGTAGTCGCAGGACCAATGGGTCAGGGTTCCGCGGTCGAGCTCCAGAATCCGGGTGGCGAGGCGCTGCAGAAACCGGCGGTCGTGGGTGACAAACAGGAGGGCGCCGGAAAATTCCAGCAGAAAGGACTCCAGCCACAGGATGGATTCGAGGTCGAGGTGGTTCGTCGGTTCGTCCAGCAACAGCAGGGCGGGACCGGTCACCAACTCCCGGGCGAGCGCCAGGCGGCGTTTGAGACCCGCCGAAAGCTCTTCGGCCCGCGCCCCGGGATCCAGCCCCAGCCGTCCCAGGAGTTTCTCCGTCCGGGCCAGGTGCTCCCAATCGTGGTGGCTTTCGCCGGCCGCTTCCACCACCTCGCGCACGGTCCCTTCAAAACGCCGGGGTATATCCTGGCCGAGAAAAGCGACCGGGGCGCCCGGATCCCGGTGCACCTCCCCCTCGTCCGGCTCCAGGGTCCCGGCAATGATCTTCAGAAGGGAGGACTTTCCTTCGCCGTTTCGACCCAGAAGGCACACCCGCTCGCCCGCGGCGATATCCAGGGTCACCCCGTCGAGAAGGAGCGGCCCCCCGAAACTCAGGGAAACTTGATTGAGCGTTACGAGCGCCATGAGCGCATCATTCCCGCGCCGGATTTGCCGGTGCAAGGAAATAGCGCGGACGCCCGCGTTTTGCCCTTCGGCGTCCCCCGGTTCGGCCGGCGGCGGCCGTGGGCGGATCGCTATTCGCTTGCCTCATACGCCCCTTCGGGCGAGGCTGGATCTACGCCGATTCGACCGAATCGGGACACTTTCCACTCCGCCGAAACCGGCGTTACTATCCTGGTTGCTTATGAAAGAAACGATGCTGGCTCCCGCGAGCAGGGGAATACTGGTAACAGCGGGTTTGGTGGCCTTGACCTTGTCGCTCGGGTGGGGCGGCTGGGGGCTCGGCCGCCATGACCCCGGAGAAACGCCCGACCGCGCCGAGGGCGACGGGATATTCGCCGAGCGCGGCAAGGTCGGCACCCACGCGGTAAGCGAATGGGGGGACGGTGATCGGGCCGGGTTTGAAGAAGCCCCCATGCTGAGCCCGCGCGTCGAGACGGGGATGCTCCTTCCGGTAACCGAGCGCCTGCCGGAGAACCCCCTGGTGGTGGAGCCACCGGAACAGGAAGGACCCTACGGGGGAACCTGGCGCCGACTGGCCACCGGCCCCAACGACATCGGTACCGTCATGGACCACCGGATCGGCTACGACGGCCTGGTCCGCTGGGACCCCTCCGGCACCGAAATATGGCCGAACCTGGCCCACGACTGGGAGATCGAGGACGACGGAAAGCGCTTTGTCTTCCATTTGCGCCGCGGCGTTCGCTGGTCGGACGGAGAGCCTTTTACCGCCGACGATATCCTGTTCTGGTATGAAGGGATCCTGCAGAACACGGACGTCACACCGACCATCCGACCCGATCTTCGGCCGGGAGGGGAACTGGTGCGGGTACGCCGGATCGACGCCCACACGGTGGAATTCGTCTTCGCCGAATCGCACGGCCTCTTTATCGAGCACCTCGCTTCCGGCCTCGGTATGGATATGGTCCGTTACCCCCGCCACTATTTTCGCGATTACCACCCCCTGTTCGAGGACGAAGAACGCCTGTTGCAGATGGCGCAAAACGCCGGGTTCGGACGCTGGCACGAGTTTTTCGAGGACCTCCTCGACTGGCGCAACCGGGCGCGGCCCGCCCTGACGCCCTGGGTGCTGCGGCGGGGTCCGCCCGCCCGCACCATCGTCTACGAACGCAATCCCTACTACTGGAAAGTCGATCCATCGGGCAACCAGCTTCCGTACATCGACGAGATCAGTTTCCAGATCCTGGACCGGGAAATGATCAACTTCCGTGCCGTCGGCGGATTCATCGAGATGCAGGCGCGCCACATGGATTTCCAGAACCTCTCCCTCTTCATGGAAAACCGGGGTGAGGACCAGGGCGACTACCGGGTGCTGACCTGGGACAGTTCGTCGGGCGGCATGTTCAGCATGGGCATCAACCAGAATCACCGCGATCCGGTCAAACGGGAGATCTTCGCCGACCGCCGTTTCCGCATCGCCCTCTCCCACGCCATCGACCGGGACGAACTCAACGAGGTCGGTTTCTTCGGCCTGGGCAAACCCCGCCAGAATTCACCCCCCAGGACCTCGCCGTTCTACCACGACGCGCTGACGCACGCCCACATCGAGTACGACCCGGAAAAGGCCAACCGCCTGTTGGACGAAGCCGGCCTCGACCGGAGGAACAAGAAGGGCATGCGGCTGCGTCCCGACGGGCGCCCGCTCACCATGACCATCGAGCTGACCGCTTTCGGCGGCAGCGGTTACCTCGCCCAGTTGATCGCCGAATTCTGGACCGCAGTCGGGGTGGATACCGAAATCCGCATTCTCGCCCGCGAACTTTTTATCACCCGGGCCCACGCCGTTCTGCACGACGTCGGCGTCTGGAGCGGGGCGGACGAACATTTCCCGCTCATGGATCCCCGCTGGTTTTTCCCCTACAACCTGTCGTCCTTTCAGGGGGTCAACCACGCGCGGTGGTTCATGAGCCGGGGAGAAGGAGGGGAAGAGCCGCCGCCGGAGATACGCCGGTCCATGGAATACTACTGGGAAATCGAGCGAACGCTCGACAACGAACGCCGGAAGGAACTGGTCCGGAAGATTCTCGAATTGAACCGCGAGCACCTCTGGGTCATCGGCACGGTGGGTGAGGTTCCCGAGATCCGAATCGTCAAGAACGACTTTCGCAACGTGCCCGACAACGCCATGTCCGGCTGGGTCTTTCGCTCTCCCGGCAACGCCGCCCCGGAATGTTTCGCCATCGGTTTTCCCGACGAGCCGCACCCGGAGGTGGTCCTCACTCCATGAACCCCGGGAACCGGGAGCGATCTTATGGACCCGTCGCGTTTCACCCAGGCCACCCGCCTCTTCGAGGAAGCCCATCGTGAAGATCCGCGCACCCTCGCGGTGCGCGGCGAGACCGTCCCCTGGTCGCTCCACTACCACCGGCGAATGCGCCACTGGCTGGACCGGTTGGAACCGAACCCGAGCGAAGCACTGAAACTCGCCGCCCACGGCCAGCATATTCGCCGCTGGACCGTGCCGCGAACGGACTACGCCGAAGGCCGGGACGGGTACCGGAAGTGGCGCCGGGAGCTGGCCGCGTTCCACGCTGAAGAAGCGGGCCGGATCCTTCGCCGGTGCGGTTATGACGCCGCCACGGCGCAACGGGTCGGAGACCTGCTGCTGAAAAAAGGGATCAAGACCGACCCGGAAACCCAGACCCTGGAGGACGTCATCTGCCTGGTATTTCTGGAGAACGAGTTCGGCGCGTTCGCCCGCAGACACGACGAGGAAAAGATCCTGGCCATCCTTCGCAAGACGTGGGCGAAGATGTCGGACCGCGGCCACCGGGAGGCCCGGCGCCTGCTGGAATCCGAAACGATTCCCGCCGAGGCGGCGCAGCTCCTGCGGAAGGCCCTGTCGTAAACGCCGCCGACCCATCGGCGCCCCGGGGATCCGGCGGCCGCCCCATGAAACGATTAACGCAAAAGGGAAATGACTGACGGCCGCAACGGGGGAGTGGTTCTTTTCGACGGCGTTTGCGCCCTCTGCAACCGCACCGTACAACACCTCCTCGAGCGCGACCGCCGGGGCGTCCTCCGGTTTGCGCCCCTCCAGGGCCCGACCGCCGCAGCCCTCTGGCAACGGCACCCGGGACGGAATCCCGGCCTGAAAACCATGGTCTACGTGCGCGATTTCGGTACCCCGGACGAGGTCTTGTTTTTCCGCTCACGGGCCGTACTGGAGATCCTGTCGGATCTCGGCGGCCCCTGGAGGTGGGTCCGGCTCGCCCGGCTGATCCCCGGTCCGATCCGCGATGCGGTGTACAATGCCATTGCCCGCCGGCGCTACGCCTGGTTCGGGCGCTACGATGCCTGCCGCCTGCCGTCCCCCGGGCAGGAGGAACGCTTTCTCCCCTGACCGCGGTCGGACCGGTCACCGCAGCGCGTCGACGCCGGCTTTCAGACGCCCGAGCCCCTCTTCCAGGGTTTCCCGCGGACAGCCGAAATTGAGCCGCACGTACCCCGGGCCCTGGAAAAAGCGTCCGTCGGACAGGGCCAGGCCGTGGTCGATAAAATGGCTGACGGGGTCCTCCAGGCCGAGAGCGCGAACATCGAGCCAGGCCAGATAGGTGGCCTCGATGGGGGTGGTCTCGACACCCGGCAATTCCTCCCGGACAAAGGAGAGCACGCGGTCGCGATTCGCCCTGAGGTACCGGATCAACGCCCGCCGCCACGGTTCGCCGCGGGCGTAGGCCGCCTCGCACCCGGCGTAGCCGAACACCGTGACCTGCGGCACGATGCCCGCCTTGGCCTGGTTGAACGCAGCCCGGAGTTTCGGATCCGGAATGATGGCAAAGGCGCAGCCGAGCCCGGGCAGGTTGAAGGTTTTGCTCGGTGCCATGAGGGTAATGGTATTGGCGGCGATCTCCGGGCTCAACGCGGCCGTGGGCACGTGGGGGATGTCGTCCAGGACCAGGTCGCAATGAATCTCATCCGAACAAAGGACTATGTTCCGCTCCCGGCAGAATGCCGCCAGGCGCTCGATTTCCCCGCGGTCGAAAACCCGGCCCACCGGATTGTGCGGCTGGCAAAGGAGAAAGAGGCGCGTCTTCGGCGTACAGGCCCGTTCCAGCTCCGTCCAGTCGAAGGTCCAGCGCGTTCCGCCCTCGCACCGCAGCGGGACCGTCACGAGGTCCCGCTTCATGTTCCGCGGCGCGGTCAGGAACGGCGGGTAAACCGGCACCGCCGTCATGACGGCATCGCCCGGCATGCCCACCGCACGGCAGGTCACATTGATTCCCGAGACCAGGCCCGGAAGCCACACGATCCACTTGGGCTCGACCTTCCAGCCATAACGCTCGGCACACATGCCCGTCACGGTGGCCACCAGATCCGCCGTCGGCTGGGCATAACCGAAAATACCGTGATCGACCCGCCGGCGCAACGCATCGGTCACTTCGGGAGGGGCGGGGAAATCCATATCCGCCACCGGCATCGGCAGCACGTCGCGACCCTCAAAGGGCCCCCATTTTTCGCTGCCGGTGGCGCGGCGATCGATGGCGCGGTCAAAGTCGTAAACCATGCCCCCGAGCTAAAGCCGGAAGACGCGGCCATGGCAAGCGCGGAGGACGGATCCCGCACCGACGCCCGAGGTCCGCCACCGCCATCATTTTCGATTCGATTCCCGCCGGATTCCCGCGTAGAACCAAACCATGCCTGAAGAAAATCAAATGCGGGATAAAGTCGGCATCATCGGGCTCGGTTTGATGGGGAAACCCATGTGCCTCAACCTGGTCCGGGCCGGTTTTACGGTCGCCGCCCACAACCGCAGCCGCGGAAAACTCGAGGCGGTCGCGAAGGAAGGCGTGGCCACACCCGGCACGGCCCGTGAGGTGGCCGAAAAGAGCGACGTTGTCATCACCGTCCTGCCGGATACCCCGGACGTGGAAAAGGTCGTGCTGGGGGAGGGCGGCGTGCTCGCCGCCATGCGTCCGGGATCCGTGCTGATCGACATGAGCACCATCAGCCCCGGATTCACCCGGGACCTGGCGGCGAGATGCGGGGAAAAGGGGATCGACATGCTCGACGCCCCGGTGACCGGCGGCGACGTGGGCGCGATCGAGGGCACCCTGTCCATCATGGTCGGCGGGAGCGAGCCGGTACTCGAACGATGCCGGCCGGTGCTCGAGGCCATGGGCCGGGAGATCACCCACGTCGGGCCGAACGGGGCGGGACAAACCGTCAAGCTCGTCAACCAGATCGTGGTGGTGGGCAACACCCTGGCCATGGCGGAGGGGCTTCTCTTCGCACGGCGCGCGGGAGTCGACCCGGAAAAGGCCCACCGGGCCATCTCCGGGGGCGCCGCCGGATCGTGGATGCTGACCCATCGCGGGCCGCAGATACTGGAACGGGACTGGCGCCCGGGGTTTACCATCAGTCTGCAGCAGAAAGACGTCCGCCTCGCGCTGGAAGCGGCCGAAGCGTACGGGGTCCCGCTTCTCGGCACCAAGGTCGTTCACTCCCTCTACCAGGCCCTCCTGAACCGCGACCTCGGCGGCGAGGGCAACCATGCCCTGATCAAAGCCCTGGAAATCCTGGCCGGCGAAAACAACCGCTGACCGGCGGGTTCAATTGCTCTTGCCGTCCGGCCCGATTCCCCCGGATAACCCTGTTTGTTCATGCTGACCGAATTCAAAATCGCCATCGGGCCCGAGCAGGCCCGCCTGCTGGAGGAAGCGGGGGAAGAACTGGGACAATGGTTATTATACCGCGACGCCCTGGAGGGGCACGATTACCTGACGGGGTATTTCGAAAGCGGGACCGACGCCGGGGATCAACTCGAATCCCTGAATAAAGCCCTGGGGGAAACGTTCTCGCTGGAAAACGCCCGCCGGACACCGCTCGAGGAACGCGACTGGCGGGAAGCCTACAAGGATCACTTCCACCCCTGGCGGTTCAAGGGCCTCCACTGGGTTCCGGTGTGGGAACGCGAACGGTACCGGATCCCGGAAGGGGAGGAAGTCATCTGGCTCGACCCGGGGATGGCATTCGGCACCGGGAATCACGAAACGACCCGCCTGTGCGTCGAACGGATGATCGCGTTTGTCCGGGAGGCCGGCCGGCGGCGCCGCGATCCCGCCGGACTCTCGGCCCTGGACGTCGGTTCGGGCTCGGGCATTCTCGCACTTTCCGCGGCAAAGCTCGGTTTCGGAAAGGTCGCCGGTTTCGACAACGACGCCGAGGCGGTGGCTATCAGCATTCGCAACGCGGCGGAAAACGCCCTGGCCCCGCGCATCGGGTTCTTTGTCGCCGGTCTGCCCGACGGCCTCGCCGGACAAAAGGCCGACCTGGTGCTGGCGAACATTCAAAGCGACGTCCTGTGCCGCCACGCCGATGCGCTCATCAACGCCGTCGCCCCGGGAGGTGCGCTGGTGCTGAGCGGCATTCTCGCGCTCGAAATCGACCGGGTCCGGGACTGTTTCGCCCGGGTTGCCCCGACGCGCCGGTCCGAAACCCGGACCCTCGGCGAATGGGCCGACCTGGTGATTTACGCAGAATAGGCCATAGTCGTATCCCGATTATCATGACAAAACGAGAAACCAGCGATTGGAATGGGAAAGTGGCCGTCGTCACGGGCGGCGCGCGGGGGATCGGCCGCGCCATCGTCGAGCGGCTGGTGCGGGAAGGATGTTTTGCCGTCATCGCCGACTGCGACGCCGGCGCCGGACGCGAAACCGCCGCGGCCGCGGGCGACCGCGCCCTGTTCGTCGAAACCGACGTGGCCGCCGAAGGGGACGTCGAAGCCATGATGGCCCAGGGGATGCATGCCTTCGGGCGGATCGATTTCCTGGTCAACAACGCCGGCATCGCGGCCCCGCACGGCTCGCCGGTGGAATCGCTGCCCCTGGCCGACTGGAACCGGGTGATCGCCGTCAATTTGACCGGAGCCCTTCTCTGCTGCAAACACGCCGCCCCCCACCTGCGGGCGACCCGCGGCGCCATCGTGAATATCGCCTCCACCCGGGCCCTCATGTCCGAGCCGAACTCCGAAGCCTACGCCGCCAGCAAGGGCGGGATCGTCGCGTTGACGCACGCCCTGGCCGCAAGCCTGGGTCCGGCGGTGCGCGTCAACTGCATCTCCCCGGGCTGGATCGACGTCCGGGCCTGGCAGGCCGACGGCGCCGGCGAAATCCCGCCCCTGGCACCGGAGCATCACGCCCAGCATCCGGCCGGACGGGTGGGGCGCCCGGAGGACATCGCGGCCACCGCCATCTACCTCCTCTCCCCGGAGCAGGGATTTCTCACCGGACAGAATATCGTTGTCGACGGCGGCATGACGCGAAAAATGATCTACCGCTGAACCGACCGGAATTCCGACGGGGACCATGAAGCCTGCCGCAGCCAACCTGAAGGGACGGGGGAAAGCCTCACGACCGGCAGCCGCGTGCCTCGCGGCCCTCCTCGTGGCGGCGGGATGTGTCACCTACGAGGAACCGCGCACCACACCCGCCGACCCCCACGCGCCGGTCCGGCAGATGGTCCGGGCCGCGTCCGTCTACCACGCCGAAAACGAAGGGTGGCCCGGTACCCCGGAGGAACTGGAAGCGTTTGCCGCGTCCCGGCCCGAATCCTTCACCCGGGAAGCCTTCCACGAACTGGAATTTTCACCCGCTCCCGACGGAATGCTCGAGGTTCACTGGGCGACGGTGCCGCCGGCCGCACTCGAAGGCCGCCTGACGCTGCGGCCGCCCCCCTTGCCCGAGGAGGAAAACGCGCCCTGAGGATTCCCGTCCACGATCCGGACAAGTCCCGGAAAATCAGCGCCGCGAACGGTAGGCGTCGCCGCCGCTCCGCTCCCCGGGACCGCGGCCCGCCGCCACCGATTGGCGAAAAAAGATCTCCGCCCGGTTGAGAAGCGAAAAGCACCGGTGGTAATCCCCGTGCCAGGAATTGGCCAACCGGAGGCTTTTTATAAAATTCCCCCCGCTTGCGCCCTCCGGGTCGTAGTCCGGGTCGACCTCGATGGCGAACTTCGGATGGACGGTGTGGAGGATAAACGAGACGGGCCGTCCGCCAACGCGGCGTTCAACCCGGAGGAAATGAGAAAGCGACATGTTCCCGTCCTATGGGAAACGGAGCCGTCGGTCAATTCCCGGAGTCCGCCGGAAGCCTTTCCGCTCAAGGCCTGGCCGCCTTGACCGCGACCTCGACCAGGAAGCTGGAGGTTTTTCCCGGCTCGACCCAATGCAGGCCCCGGTTGTGGTCCGGACTGTTGGGCGGCCCCATCCATGGCTCGACACAATAAAAAGGACTGTCGTCGGCGTAAGTCCACGTTACCACCGCCGTATCCGGGTCCGGCGGGCGCTCATTGCCGTCCAGCCGCAGGACCAGTGAATTTCCGGTGCCCGCTTCCTCCACCGTGATTTTATTTTTCCGCAGGTGGGTGTGAATGCGGTCCACCAGTTCCGGTGAATCGAAGGGGGTTTCGCGCGGCGGCGGCGGCAGGGGGGAGAGGCTGCCGTCCCGCAGGTGGCGGCAGGCCTCCCGCGCCGGGATGCGCGCCACATAATCGCCACGCGTTTTCTCCTCGCTCCACGGCAGTGTAAAATAAAAATGGTGCCCGGCCGACCAGGGGATCGGGACCCGGTCCAGGTTCTTCAACCGCAACTCCACGTAAAGCACGGTGGCTTCGAAGCGGTAAAGGACACAGAATTCGTACTCGAAGGGATACGCTTCCCTGGCCTCGGCGTCCGGCAGCAACCGGGCGGCAAAGCCGTGCTCGTTGGTACTCAACAACTCGAATGCGCCCTGGCGGGCGAAACCGTGCTGGGGCATGGGACGCCGGGTGCCGTCGGGGGCCATCCACTGATGCCGGTCGCCCTCGGCATACGTGCGCCCGCAAAAGGGAAACAGAATCGGGTTGCCTCCCCGGATGGTGGCAAAATCCGCCAGCGAGTCACTTTCCGGCCAGTAGATGACGTCCCGTACCGAACCGTCGGCGAAGGCCAGGTTCCAGTTCATGAGCCGGGCGCCTTTCTCCGGCCAGGCGAGAAACGTGGACGGCCCGATCGTCCATTTGCGCAGGGTTTCGCCCAGGTAGGTGATCGTCTCCATGGGCCTTATATTACTCAGCCGGGGCCCGGCGCCAAGGACGGATTCCGCCCAAGGCACCGAATCGGGGCAACCCCGATTCCTTCGATGCGCGAACCGGTTTCGTTATCCGCCGGGATCACAGTCCGATCCACCGGCTTCCCAGATTCAGCCAGAGGGGGATCAGCAGGAGGCTCAGGCAGGTGGTGGCGAGCACCACGGAAAGAGCGGTACCGGGATGGCCCCCGTAATGCCTCGCGATGACGATGGGAAAAATCGCCGCCGGCATGGCCGCCTGAACCACGAGAACCCGCTGAAGCTCGGGCGTGACGGGAAGGAAGGCGGCGAGACCAAGAAACACGAGCGGCAGCACCCCCAACCGGAGACAGGAGGCCACCACCGGGATCCGCCAACGGATGGGGCCGCTCTCCTTGATCATACCCGCAAAATCTCCCAGGGTCGCTCCGATCAGGAGCAGGCCGAGCGGAATCGCACAGGCACCGAGCATCCCCACCGTCGTCAGCACCAGTTCCGGCAGCACCGATGCCAGGCCGGTGAAATTGAGCACCAGGGCGATCACCAGGCTGACGGCCGGCGGGTTCAGGATCTGTTTCCAGCCCTTGCTCAGGGAAATGCCCGTGAGGACAACGATACCCACCGTCCAGAAAGCCGCTTCCACACCGACGTTGAAGAGGAGCAGCACCCCCAGGGTCTCCCGGTCGAAAAGCTGCTGCACCAGCGGAATCGGAAGGTACCCGTAATTGAATATTCCGATGGAGAAAACGAACGTGCGGGCCTGTGAGGCGAGCTTGAAGCGCATGAGGGGAAGCGCCAAAGCCGCCACCGCAAAGCCGATCACCACCGTGGCCCCCCCGAGCACCGGCGCCACAAAAAGGTTCCCGGCCCGCTCCAGGGCGGGGTTGTCGAGGACCGCATTGAGAATCAGGCAGGGGTAGAGGATCTTGATCACGACGTTGAGAAGGCTCTGGTCGGCCTCCGGCGCCAGCCACCGCAGCCGGCGGACGGCGAACCCGATCCCCAGCAAGAGGAAGACCGGCGCGATAGCGCCAAGCAATGTCAGGTAGTTGCCCATCGTACCCCCCCTAACCCGAATGGCACGGTTAAGCCCTCCATCGGGATCGATATCGAAAATTCGCTAACACAATTTCTATCCGTTATTTCGATAGCGATCCCGATTTCGATTTCGATATTGAATAGAAAGATCCTTAACCGAGTAGCATTCCCCCAAACCCGGATTTACCTCCGGGTGAATGCCGGCGAATGCATGAGGGTGGACCAGCGATGCCGCACCCGGTGCATCGGCCGCACCGGTCACGATTCGTTTTCCAATTCCTCTTCGTTCTCCTCGTCGTATTCGTCGTCTTCGTCCTCGGGTTCCGAATACGCCGTCAGCGCGACCAGGTGATTGTTGCATGAATAAGCCAGGGCCAGGGGAATAATCACCAGGATGACATTGAGCGCCACGTTCAGCTCGACGCCTTTCAGCATATACCCGAAAACCGCCAGGACCCCCGCGGTAATCCAGAGTTTGAGGTCCAGGCTGTTGCTCATAACCGAGGCGCAAAGCCCGGCCACGATAGCATACACCCCCAGGACCCAGTCGGACAAAACCAGCGTGACGCCCCAGAGATAGAACATGGGCGCCACAAAGAAAACGATCCGATTCTTATGAACCGTTTGCAGCACCGCGGCGATTCCCAGGACCCCCGCATTGAACCCGAGCACCAGGTGGCGGGTATTTTCGACCGTGTCGTCGGGAAACACGGCCAGGTGAATCAGGCAGAACGCGCCGGCGAACGCGCGGATGCCGTCCAGCCAGTTCTGCCAGGCACCGAGATAATTAAAGAGATTGTAATCGAAAGCGTAAACGTTGGAGACCAGCCGGCCCTTGGCCTCCTCCGGATAAAAGAAAGGCGCCGGTATCCACAGCAGCAGGATAGCAATGACGAGATAAATCCAATTAATTTCCATAAACACGACCCACTTTCCCGATCCCGTCGCCCAGCGGGTCTTTTTTCAAGATCGATCCATTCCGGCCGAGCCGACCGGGCATCCAGGTACTCAACTAACAATCGAACAAAACTGTAAATAACAAAATACCAGTTTATCGCATCGGTTTGCACCCCCGAAGTGCGGTATTAACAAAACTCCAATCGCCTTTTCGTCCCCGTATAACCGGGGTCCCGAACGACGTTTTATCTTGATCCCCGGCGTTCCGTATTTTTATCTGACGATTCCGTTCCGGCTCGCGCACGACCGTAGGGATAGCGTCCCGTCCAGGCCCGGCGGTTTGCGTCGTTCCTCTCCTTCAGATAGCATTATGAGCATCCAACGAAAACTGAATCTTGTTCTTCCGGCGGTGGAACCCGTGCTGGATCCCGGCTTCCGCCCGGCAGTTCTCGCCAACCGGGCTTATCGCGAAAACCTGCGTCAAAGCGGCGGCGGCGTTCCGGTGGAAATCGCCCTCGAACGCAACGAAAACTCGGTCTCCCGTTTCCGCACGGAGGTTTATCCCGAGGATCGGCCGGAAGCGGACCAGAACTTCGATTACCTCGAGCGCCTGGTCAAGTTTCTGCTCTGGTCGAGAGGGGGCGGCCGAATCCACTACGCGGGACCGCCGGCCCTGGGGGAACGCCTTGCCGCGTACTACCGGGAGAACCCGAACGGCCAATTCGACGCC
Organism: Verrucomicrobiota bacterium; assembly: GCA_003565135.1. Lineage (GTDB taxonomy): Bacteria > Verrucomicrobiota > Verrucomicrobiia > Opitutales > T3Sed10-336 > PXDC01. The sequence goes on along the minus strand of PXDC01000367.1, from coordinate 4,205 downwards.
TCGATCATGGGAGGGCGAATCTACGATGTCCCTTTCGAAGTCCGGCTCGTCGACTCGGCGGACGATCTTCCGGCCGAACGCGAAGCCACCGCGCCGCTCGGCCGGCACCTCGAGGGCTGCCGCATCGGATTCGATCTCGGAGCCAGCGATCGCAAGGTCGCCGCGTTGCGCGACGGCGAAACCCTCTTCAGCGAGGAGGTGCCGTGGGATCCGCGGCCCCAGTCGGACCCGGAGTGGCACCGGCGGGAAATTATGGAATCGCTCAAGCGCGCCGCCGAATACCTGCCCCGGATCGACGCGATCGGCGGCAGTTCCGCCGGTGTGTTTGTGAACAACCGGGTCAAGGTCGCCTCGCTTTTCCGCGGCGTGCCCGCCGAACTTTTTTCATCACGGGTCAAAGACCTTTTCCTCGAAATCCAAAAGGAATGGGGCGGCATACCCTTCGAAGTGGTCAACGATGGCGAGGTCACCGCCTTGGCCGGAGCGATGTCCCTGGAAGCCAACGCCGTCCTCGGGGTCGCCATGGGCTCCAGCGAGGCGGCGGGTTACGTCAATCCCGATGGCAACATCACCTCCTGGCTCAACGAACTGGCCTTCGCCCCCATCGACTACAACCCGGACGGACCGGTCGACGAATGGTCGGGCGACACCGGGTGCGGGGTCCAGTACTTTTCCCAGCAGGGGGTCGGCCGCCTCGCGGCCAGGGCCGGGATCGACGTAGAGGCGAATACGCCCCTTCCGGAAGTCCTGCTCCAGGTCCAGGAACGCGTCGCCGGGGGCGACCCCCGCGCGGCCCGGATATTTGAAACAATCGGTGTTTGCTTCGGATACGGAATCGCCCATTACGCCGAATTCTACGATTTCAGGAACCTCCTTATTCTCGGCCGGGTGACCTCCGGGCGGGGCGGGGAACTCATCCTGAGCGAAGCCCGGCGCGTGCTCGAAACCGAGTTTCCCGATCTCGCCGCCCGCATCGCCTTCCACATTCCCGACGAAAAACAAAAACGCCACGGGCAGGCCATGGCCGCGGCCAGCCTCCCCGCGCTGAAATGAGGGGACCGCACCGGCCGGTCCGCGCTGCGCCGGGCGGGCCGCCGACCCCGACCTTCCCGGCCGCCTCGGCCCATTCGCACCATCACGCATGAACCATCCCTACCACAACTACGTTTCTGAAATCAGCCGGCTCTTCCGCGAGGGACAGGAGCTGCCCCTGGGAGACCTGCCGCCGCCGGCGAAATCGGAGCCGGCGCCCGATGCCCGGAAAGTTTTGATCTTTTCGCCGCACCCGGATGACGAAGTCATCATCGGCGGGCTTGCCCTCCGGCTCATGCGGGAGAGCGGGATGCGGGTGATCAACGTCGCCGTGACCCAGGGCAGCAACCGGGACCGCCAGCAAGCGCGCCTGGAGGAGCTGAAAAACTGCTGTGAACACATCGGATTCGATCTCGTTCAAACCGCCGGGAACGGGCTCGAACGGGTCAATCTGCGCGCGCGGGAAGAGGACCCCGGGGCCTGGATCGCCGCCGTTCAGACCATCGAGGAGATCCTGCTCGAGCACCGTCCCGATATCGTTTTCCTTCCCCACGACACCGACCAGAACAGCACCCATATCGGGACGCATTACCTCCTGATCGACGCCATGCAACGGCTGCCGCGGGCTCTCGCCTTTTACACCGTCGAAACCGAGTTCTGGAGCCCGATGGCCTCGCCCAACCTCGCGGTCGAACTGACCGATGGAGACCTTGCCGACCTTATCGCGGCCCTTTCCTTCCACGTGGGCGAAGTCGAACGCAACCCCTATCACCTCCGACTGCCCGCCTGGATGATGGACAATGTCCGCCGGGGCGGCGAACTCGTCGGCAGCCAGGGTGGCGGCGTCCCCGATTTCATGTTCGCCACCCTCTACCGGCTGCGCCGATGGGAGCAGGGGCGTTTCCGGCAGGTTCTGGAACGGGGCCGCTTCCTCGGCGCCGCCGAGAAAGCCGGGGTGCTCTTTCCATCGGATTGACGGCGGGTCCCTCGGCGGCGGAATCGCGTTGCATTCCGCGGAAACCTCCGGTAACTCATTGAGCACTATGGGTCATCCGAAAAACGACGACGATCAACCCGAGTTCGAATGGGTGGATGAGGACGAAAACGAGGTCCCCGAGGGTCGGGGAAAGCCGCTCTCTTCCCTGCACCCGGTCGCCGCCTGGGTCATGGGCGGATTGGTCGGTCTCTTCGTTCTTTACCTTATCATGCGATTGATGCTCGCCCTGGCCGATTATTTCGGGTAGGGTCCCCTTACAGCCACTCTCCACCCGTCCTCCCTCCTTCACCCCAACATGCCCTACGCCGTCCTCCAGATGAGCCTCGACCAGTCGATCGAGCGCTCCGCGTTGGAGGAAGCGTCCGTGGCCGCCCCCGCCATCGCGCGCGGGGACTGCGCCCGTCTGAGCCGCGAGCTCTTTGGCGTGGTGGCGGAAAACCTTCCCGCCGACGATGCCCGGGCCTTTTCCGAGGCCCTGCGGAAGCACGGTTTCCCGACCAAGGTCGTCGAACAGGACCGTCTGCCCGCTCTCGGGCACCCGGTCAAACGCAGCGGCTTTCATTTCAGCGACGTGGGTTTGAAACTCGTCGACGGCCTCCAGCGGGAATCGACCTACCCCTGGAGCGACCTTCATTTTGCCGCGGGCGGTTTCCTCCAGGTCCTCGCATCGAGGATGGAACGGTCCTGGGAATGGGATTACCAGTACCAGCCCGGAACCGGGCAGGGGGGCGTGAGCCGCCAGGTGGTGGTGGGGCAACGGGAACGCCTCGAGCGCGAGGACCGGTTCCGCCTCGAACTGTTTCTCGGTGACCGGCTGGAACGTTTTCGGGTCGATCTGGACCAGGACCGGCTCCTTTTTTTCGGGCCGCACAAGCTCCGGCTGAAAAACCGAACCGCGCTGGAGGAGATCCTGCGCCAGCTCGGCAGCGTCCTCCCCAACGACCACGTCAATCAGGGCATTAAGGCCGCCCAGAACCGCACCCCCATGGTTTATCCCAGCGAGCGCGCCTTCGAACGGGAAATCGTATGGCATTTTCACCGGCTGGCGGAATACAGCCTGTCGTAAACCGGTGACGCCAGGCGGGTTGAGGCGAATAAAGGATTGACAACGACCGCACAGGACCGTTCTCTCATACTTCATTATGAACCCGACTATCCCCACTTCCTTCGTTTCCCGCAATCCCATCACCCGCCTCATCGCGGCCGGCCTCGCCTGCGGCGTTCTCGCCGGCACCGCCCACGCCCAGCTCCTCCACTACGATTTCGACGAAGCCGACAGCGGCGACCTGCCCGCCATCGACCAGGGTTCGGGCCTGCCCGCTACGGGCACCTTCGAGGGCGGCGCCACCCGCACCGGGAATACCCCCGCGGGCTTTTCCCTCGGAGCCCTGGACGCGAGCGGAGCCGGACAATACGTTACCAGTGCCGACCCGGAAAAACTCGACGGGCTCGGGACCCTGACGTTGACGGCCTGGGTGAATTTGCAGGGAGCCCCCGCCCACGGGAACCGGATCATGAGCAAACAGCTTGCTTCCGGCAATTTCGACGGATTCAGCTTCGCCTTCAACAATCCCGGATCGGGCGATATCGCCGCGGACAATTTCGGTTTGAATCTCGCCCTCGGCGGGAGCGGCGGTTTTACCTTCTCCCAGAGCGGAGGAAACCTGAGTGCGGATAACGAATGGCTGTTTGTCGCCGTCACCTACGACGGGACCCAGACTTCCGACAATGTTATCTTCTATTCCGGCGACGTCGCCGAGCCGGTTTCGCTTTTCAGTACCCTGAGTTCTGATGTCGGCGCGCTGGTTCCCAATGACGTGGATTTCCGCGTGGCGGCCCAATCCGAAGGGACGACTTCCGCCCCGGTGTGGCTCGATGACATCCGCGTGTACGGCAGCGTCCTCGACGCCACGCAACTCGACGACGTCCGACTGGCGAATGTTCCCGAACCGTCCGCCTACGCCCTGCTCACAGGGGGCCTGTTTCTCGGTCTCGTACTCGTCCGGCGGATACGGTCGGCAAAGTGGTAAATACGCCGGGTCGGACAGGCTGCCCCGCAAGCGATACTGTCCTTCATCAACTTTTTTCGAAGACGGCGGAAATCCCGTGGTTGTGGCGACCGGGTTTATCCCGGGAGATCCGGGCCCCGGAGAATCGGGATAAACCGAATGGCACT
>PXDC01000249.1 GCA_003565135.1 Verrucomicrobiota bacterium | reverse complement strand
GGTGTAGTCCGAGATTCGGTCCGGCTGGGGTTCCTTGACCTTTACGATCAGTTCGGCTTCCGCGAAAATCCGTTCGGCCGAGTCGACCACCTCGGCCCCGTGGTCGCGGTACTCCGAGTCGTCGATCCCGCTGCCCGTTCCCGCGCCGCCCTCCACCAGCACCGCGTGGCCGTCGTTGCGCAATTCCTCGACGCCGGCCGGCACCAGGCCGACGCGGTATTCGTGTTTCTTAACTTCTGCGGGTACGCCGATGATCATGGGATTGGCCGGCGGGGTTCGGGTCCTCAAACCGGGAAAGGTGTTGCCGTTGAGTCACGTTTTTCGGGTACGGGTCGGAAATGGCGTTCACGCTTTCAGCCTGAGTTTCGCGCGCACGATGCGTGCAGCGACATGGGCTTGAAGCTACGCCGCGCTAACAGATCAGCCCTTTCTTCGCGTTGGGCCCGTGGGCGATCGGATTTTCGCCGATCCAGCGTTCGTCGGCCGGTTCGGAGGCGAGCTGGTAGCGGCTGTCGCTGGAGAGGCGGATCCGGTCGGTCTGGTTGTCGAGGCCGGCGTGGACCGTGCCCATGGTGAAAATCAGGACGTCGCCCATGCGGTATTCGGCGCTGAGCCAGCGGCCACCCAGATGTTCGCGGAGGGTGGCGGCGTTTTGGGAGAGGGCTCCGTCGAAACCCTTGCCGTCCGGGGTCTGCTTGTTGGGCGGACGGTTGGTGCAATAGGCGTCGACGTCGCGTTCGAGGTAGCGGCGCAGCCGCTGTCCCTGCCGGTGCGAGTTTTCCAGGATCATAAGGCCGCCCTGTTCGAGGGAGAGGTCGCCGTACGGGGTCCACGCGGTGAAGAGGCGCCGGGTGCCGCGTCCCATGTAAACAATGTCGCAGTGGGGAAGGGTACCGGGCCCGCGACCCTTGCTGCGGAACCAGGTGTAGTCGAAATGAAGCACCTCGCCGCCGAGGAAATTCCGGAAGAACGCCATCATGGCCCCGGAGTAGAGCACCTGGTTCAGTTCGGGGAGTTTCTGGAATACCCGGGGCCGGTAGGGAACGTCGGCCCCCGGCCGGAGCACGCCGCCTTCGAGGGGATATGAATCGTCCATGAGGCCGTCCCCGGCCAGGATCTCCAGGGCCCGCATGCGGGTTTCACGAACCGCTTCCCGGTCGAGGAGCCCGGGAAGGTAGAGGTAGCCGTCTTCGGCCATGCGCTCCCTCAACGCCCCGGGATCGCCGGCCACATCCGCGGAGGCCCGCAGGAACCCGAAGGATCCGGGCGAGGCGTCGAGGGGAACGCCGTGACAGGAAAGCGAAGGTGGAGCGGTGGCATCCGTTGAGGCGGTTTCGGTGCGCATGATAGGGATCATCCTAGCCAGGCGCGGACGGTTGTCGAGTGTGGAGACGGGGGGAGGCGGAATTATGAATGATGAATGATGAAGGATGAAGGATGGGGCGGATGTCGGTGGGGCAGTGGGGAACGAGCAACGAATCACGATCAAAGATGGGTCAATGACCGGCGCGGACGCATTTTTCGTACCGGTCGGGAAAGCGGTGATCGGGGTCGTAGCGTTGTTTAAGGCTGTCGTAGGCATCGCCGCCGTAGAGGTCGCGGAACGTTTGTTCGTCGAAGTAGGCCGTGGAGTAGAGGGATTTTTTCCCGTCCAGCTCGATGACTTTGGCTTCGATCAGGCGGTCGAAGTGGCCCGGTGGTTTATCGGACGGGACACCGCCCCAGAATCCGAAGTTGATGTAGCGTTGGTTTGGGTCGGTCGGATAAAGGGAAAACCGTTCGCCCGGTTCGGGGGAGGCCGCGGGGCAGGTCCAAACGGGCAGCAGGCCGACGTCCCGGAGCATGAACCGGAGGAATTCGGAAGCGCGGTCCACCGGGATCTCCACGTCCTGGATGACGTATTCGACGTTTTTGTCCCGGCCGAGGAGCTTGAGGAGGCCCGACCGTTGCGCGAACGCCTTCATCTTCCAGTACCCCGTCGATCGCAGGAGGCCCAGGTGATGGTAGAGGCGGCGGATGACCGGATTTTCCGCGCCGAAGGCGCGGGAACACCAGAACCAGTCGGTATCCCAGCGCCAGAGGTAGTCCCGCGCGTGCAGCCAATCCTCCTCCTTTTCGCGGATGGATCGGTGATAGATGTTCATGCCGGTGTAGTCGCTGACAAACGGAGCCTCGTTCGCCCATTCGCCGGTGGTGATGAACAGCTCGGTATCCGAAAACACGGAGCCGTCGATAAAGGCGAGCGCCGCGTCATCGCCACGGTTCTCCCGACAGAGCCGCTCCATGTCCCGGAAGAACGGCTCGATCCCGGAATAGCGGCGGTGGCGGAGGCGGACGTATGGTTTTGTCGGTACAATCCGGATACGCGCGCGCAGGCAGTATCCCAGCGATCCGTACGAGCAGGGAAACCCGAGGAACAGGTCGCGGTGATCGTTGTCGGGCCGGCAAAGGATGACCTCGCCGGTGCCGGTCAGGATGTCCATTTCCTCGACGGTTTCGTGGACGAAGCCGTGGCGGAACGAGGACGATTCGATACCGCCGCCCGAAATCGCCCCGCCCACGGTGATCGATTTGAGCTCCGGCACCACGGCGGGCATGAAGCCGTGCGGCAGCAGGGCGTCGACGGCGGCCTCGTACGCTATCATCCCTTCCACCTCCGCCACGCCATTTTCGGGATCGATCCGCAGCACGTTATCGAACCCGCGGACATCGAGGCCGCGCTTCCCGGCGGGGGACCGGTTGCGAAACAGGTTGGAGGTCGATTTGCGCAGCCGGACCGGTTCACCCTCCCGGACCGCCCGGGCGAACGCACGCCGCAGCCGCTCCCTGCGTTCCCCGTGACCGGGATCGCCGGATCCGGAATCCGGGGAATTGCTGGCGGCGGTCGGTTGGGTGGGTTCGGTCATGGCTTACGGGCTCTTGAACGAACGCAAGATCGTTCAAGGAAGCCGGATAATACGTAACAATGAATCAGGTCTACGACAATAAATGCCTGTACTCGAGGGGTGCTGATTTTGGGATGCGTTCCTGGTGCGGGCCTGTGGTTTCTACCGTACCGGCGTGTAGCCGCCTTTAACGCCTGTTTTGGAGAAGACGAATTGCCAAAGCTGAATGTTGCGGGCGCGGAAGGCGCCGGCGCAGGAGAGGAGGTAGTAGCGCCACATGCGGTAGAATCGCTCGCCGTAGCGGTCGCGAAAGCGGGGCCAGTTTTCCTCGAAGTTCCGATGCCAGGCCATGAGGGTTTTGTCGTAGTCGGGACCGAAGTTGTGGAAATCCTCCTGGACGAAACTCGATTCGGCCGCTTCGCCCAGTTGGCGGATGGAGGGGAGGGAACCGCCGGGAAAAACGTATTTCGTAAACCAGGGATCGCTCCAGCTCTTGGTGATGTTGCACCCGATGGTGTGGAGCAGGGCGAGCCCGTTGTCCTTGAGGCAGCGGGCCTTCAGGGCGAGGAAATCGCGGTAGTTCTTGCGTCCGACGTGTTCGCAGAGTCCGAGGGAGACGACCTTGTCGTACGCGCCTTCGGCGTCACGATAGTCCTTCAAGTGAAACGTGACCGGCAGCCCCTTGCTGTGCTCGCGGGCCCACTCCACCTGTTGGCGGGAGATGTTGTAGGCGGTGACCGAGACCCCGTAGTGTTCGGCGGCGTAGCGGGCGAAGCCTCCCCAGCCGCCGCCGAGTTCCAGGACGTTTTCGCCGGGGCGGAGCTGGAGTTTCCGGCAGACGAGGTCCAGCTTGGCCGCCTGGGCTTTTTCCAGGCTGTCGGCATTCTTCCAGTACGCGCAGGTGTACTGCATCCAGGGGCGGTCGAGCATGGCCCCGTAAAACTCATTGCCCAGGTCGTAATGCCGCTCGGCGACACGGCGCGAACGCCGGCGGTTTTGAAGATTGGACAGGCGCGGGAGCAGCCAGTCACGGAAGAAATTCCTGCGGCGGACCGATGCCTCGAGTTTGGCGCGCAGCAGGCGTTCGAAAAACTGGTCGAGGGAGGCGGCGTCCCACCAGCCGTCCATGTACGCCTCCCCCGCGCCGAGCGAACCCTTGGTCACGATGCGCCGGAATACCCGACGGTCGCGCACCTGGAAAT